>URYB01000065.1 GCA_900552085.1 uncultured Lachnobacterium sp. | reverse complement strand
CGCTGGTGAATCTTGAATGTGTGTTATCCAATTCCAATGACCGGATTGAGAAAACATGGAATCTGAAAGGCAAACCGGAATATGTGGGGATTCTTACCGGAAGTTCTGTGGAGGGGTGCAGCCTTGGTAATAATCATACCTATGATTACAGCGAATCAGGACTGCAGGATACGATAAATGTGTTGAATGATGCAGATATTATATATGGACTTAACGAACATACAGCTACCTATACCACGGATTCCGGTATTGTGATTGGAATTGTTTCTGCCAATCTTCTGGCAGCCGATGAAAAGCATGCCAATTACATTCGGGATGGAATGAAAGCATTAAGGGATGAAGGCGCGGATCTGGTGATCGCCAGCTGTCATTGGGGCATTGAGGGAGATCATTATCCAAACTCCTATCAGCAGCAGATGGCACATCAGGTGATTGACTGGGGGGCCGATGTCCTGATCGGTTCACATCCGCATGTGCTGCAGGGGGTGGAATTATACAATGGAAAAGTAATCTGTTACAGTCTCGGAAATTTCTGCTTTGGAGGAAATCGGAATCCAAAGGTAAAGGATACGGCGATTTATCAACAGACATTTACTTTTGTTGATGGGGTTTTGCAAAAAGACATTTCAGCCGATATTATTCCTTGTACGATTAGTTCAACAACGGCTCGAAATGATTTTCAGCCAACTGTCGCCGAGGGAGAGCGTAAACAGGCGATTCTTGATGATATGAATGACTATTCGAAACCATATAGTCAGGCAGGATTTGACAGTAGTGGTAAACTGATGGTATTAGAAGAAGAGGAATAGAGTATGAATTTATTTTTTACAGATAACCAAACCACAAAAACGCAGAACATGATGCCGGGAGCCCGCGAGGAACTCGGAGAAGGTCTGTATCCACTTGATCATATCGGAGGATTCGATGTCAGACCGGGCTTTTTCCGAATGAATGGTTCTTACCAGACGGCAAAAGGCGTCAGTTTTACCGTAAGTTCTCACGGAGCAACGAGTTGTACACTTCTATTGTTCCGGCCGATGGCAGCGGAACCATATGCAAAGATCCGTGTCCCGGATAATTACAAGATCGGTGACACATATTCCATTCTGGTATTTGGATTGAAAATTGAAGAGTTTGAGTATGCCTATCAGTTTGATGGACCGTATGATGAGGCTAAGGGAAAGCTTTTTAACAAAGAAAATATCCTTCTGGATCCATATGCACAGGCTGTCACAGGACAGAGAAAATGGGGCGAGCGTCCGGAAGGTGGAAAAGATTTCGTATATAAGGCGCGCGTGGTAAATAGCACATTTGACTGGGGTGGCGTATCGCAGCTGAAACATCCGTTTGAGGACCTGGTCATTTATGAGACACATGTGCGCGGTTTTACAAAGGACAAATCTTCCAATGTCACAGGTGGCGGAACGTTTGAAGGTCTGCGACAGAAGATCCCATATTTAAAAGATCTCGGAATCAATGCGGTCGAACTGATGCCAATTTTTGAGTTCGATGAGATGGAGAGCGCCAGAGTGGTGGACGGCACACAGCTGTACAACTACTGGGGTTACAATACGGTATCCTTTTTCTCGCCGAATACAAGTTATGCTTACAACGAGGAACACAATCATGAAGGCGATGAATTAAAACGTCTGATTCTTGAACTGAAGAAAAACGGAATTGAAGTAATTCTTGATGTAGTGTTTAATCATACTGCAGAAGGAAATGAGATGGGACCAAGTTTCTGTTTCAAAGGAATTGACAATAACATTTATTATATGCTGACACCGGACGGTTATTATTATAACTTCAGTGGTTGTGGTAACGTATTGAACTGTAATCATCCGGTCGTACGCCATTTTATCCGGGATTGTCTGTGCCATTGGGCGGTAGAGTACCGTGTGGATGGTTTCCGTTTCGACCTTGCTTCTATTCTCGGAAGAGATCAGAATGGTGCACCAATGGATAATCCACCGATTCTTGAGGCATTGGCTTTTGACTCGATCCTCGGTGATATGAAGCTGATCGCGGAGGCATGGGATGCCGGTGGACTGTATCAGGTGGGAAGTTTCCCTTCCTGGAACCGCTGGGCGGAGTGGAATGGTCGGTATCGTGATGATATGCGCTGTTTCTTAAAAGGAGATCAGGGAGCGGCTGGCCGTGCAATTACAAGAATTACCGGATCGCCGGATATGTATGACCATACAAGCAGGGGATACAGTGCATCCGTGAATTTCCTGACCTGTCACGATGGATTTACCTTGTATGATCTGTATTCTTATAACGAAAAGCACAATGAGAAAAATGGCTGGAACAATACGGATGGAGATAATAATGGACACAGCTGGAACTGTGGACAGGAAGGACCTACCGCTGATCCGGCTATTGAAGGATTGCGACGCAGGCTGGTAAAAAATGCGTTTGCGGCGTTAATGTGCAGCCGTGGTCCGGCGATGTTCCTTGCCGGTGATGAATTCTGTAACACACAGTTTGGTAACAACAATGCGTACTGTCAGGACAATATTATTTCTTGGCTTGACTGGAATCGTCTGGAAGAATACAAGGAAATCCACGATTTTGCACGTTACATGATTCATTTTCGTGCCGCGCATCCAATCATCCGTAAAGACACAAAGGCAGCAGCCTGTGGCTTCCCGTTTATCAGTGTTCACAATGGAGAGCCGTATCGTGATTATACAAACTTTGATTCACATTTGATCGGAATCATGTATGCCGGAAGAAATGCACAAGATACCGAAGATGATATTGTTTTCTATGGAATGAATTCTTACTGGGAGCCATTGAACATGAATCTTCCTCCTTTGGCAGAAGGATATCACTGGAAAGTGGTTGCAAATACATTTTGTGAATATGAAGATGGGATTGATTTTGAACACCACACAGAACATGATAGAAACCGCATCCGCATCCCGGAGCGTTCTACCATTATTCTGGTTGCAGAAAAAGATCAGACGGTGGAGCCGGAAGTAAATCCGGAATCAGATCCATCCGCCATCTAATGTGATAATTTGTCCGTTGAGGTAGTTGCAATCCTCTGCAATGTGCAGGGCGAGATGTGCAACTTCTTCCGGGCTACCCATGCGTCCGGCAGGAATTTCTTCGACCAAAGCGGCACGTTCTTCGTCGCTGAAGCAGCGGTTCATATCGGTATCGATGACACCGCAGGCGATGGCATTGACCTGAATGTTGCTCGGAGCAAGTTCCTTGCCAAGTGCGCGGGTAAAAGAATTGATTCCGCCTTTGCAGGCCGAGTAAGCGACCTCACAGGAAGCACCGACATTTCCCCAGACAGAAGAAATGTTGATGATCTTTCCGCTTTTTTGCGATACCATAGAAGGTACGCAGCAGCGGCAGGTAGAAAATACAGAGGTCAGATTGGTAGCAACTATATGATTCCAGTCTTCAATCTGCATATCTGTCAGCAGGCCAATGTAAGAGATGCCTGCATTGTTGACTAACACATCAATCTTAGAGAACTTTTCAAGTGTTTTATTCACCATCTGTTCGACAAAGGCATAATCGCCTACATCTCCTTTGAAAGTACAAATCTCTATATGATATTGTTTGGATAATTCATTTGCCAAAGCGTCCAGCTGTGCACCCGAATTGTGGCAGCAGAGGGCAAGATGATATCCATTTTGGGCAAACGTGCGTGCCAGTGCAGCCCCGATTCCACGGGATGCACCGGTAATTAATGCAATTTTATTCATAATTTTATTCATCCTGTTTTACATCAGATCATGGTCATATACCGCGCGTTCACCACCGATGAATTTCAGGCGGGTGCGGGCACATACGACATGGGCATTTCCAATCTGTTTTGTCTCAATGCGGGTCGGTACAGCGACATCCTGCAGATGCATGCCGATGAGCGTATCACCGATATCCATTCCGGCAGCAGCTTTGATGTGTTCTACGGCAACCGGATGCTTGAAGTTTTTGTATGCGGCTGTGGCGAATGAACCGCCGGCTTTTGGCTGTGGAACGACGTTGACCATCGGGTAACCATATTTTCTGGCAGCGTCTTTTTCGAGAATCAGTGCACGGTTTAAATGCTCACAGCACTGTGCAGCCAGATATACACCGTATTCCTGGGTCGCCTGATAGATTCCACCAAAAACCATATCGGCCAGTTCTGGCTTCGAATGCGTTCCGATGGTTTCCCCACATACTTCACTGGTGGAACATCCCACAACAAAGAGATCGCCTTCCTCAAGTTTTGCTTTTTCAAGAATTTCTTTTGCAGCCTTATATGCTTCATCTTTTACTTTTTCCATGTTTTCCATCATAATTGAAACCTCCAATCGATCGTTGCAAGCGGGTGCGTTGTCAGCGAAATCACTGCACCGGTTTGCATTAATATCAGTATAGACCAATAGAAACAAAAAGCAAGATTGAAAGTAGAATGTTTGCCGGGTTCGCAACTTTTTTTTCCATGATAAAAGGAAATATTGCATTTATAATCAGAGCATAGCAGATACGGAGAGATAGCTCAGTTGGTAGAGCAACGCAAAATGGAGTCTAGTCATAGACTCATACAGCAATATTCGATTGAATGGTAATCAGTTTGTCGTGGGTTCGAATCCCACTCTCTCCACTAATGAAAGATTTCAGGAGGTCAGAAAAATGACATTTATGAGTAGTTTAAAAAAGCGGTTAAACAATGAAAAGCAGTTAACTGAAAATGGCGCAATTGGATATATGACCTCTGGTAAGGAGCTGCTGGATCTTAATTTTGCTGTGGGAAGCATGCGTAATTGGGACGAACAGAAAATTGTGAACGCATTTACGAAAGCATACTATGAAAATTACCTTCTGGCTGTAAAATGGCTTTTCTACTTGCGGGATATCAGGGGAAATGGTATGGGAGAGCGCAGAGTTTTTCGGACTTGTTTCAAATGGCTGGTTGAGAATCACTTTGTGTATGTTCTTAATGTCATAAAGCTTATTCCGGAATATGGAAGATATGATGACTGGATTTGTTTGCTGGACACAAAGGCAAAAGAAATTGTTATTGCAGAGATAAAAAAGCAGCTTGAAGATGATATTTGTAATATGAAATCCGGTAAAACGATTTCCCTGCTGGCAAAATGGCTGCCATCCGGCAATACAAGTTCGACAAAAACAAGGACAGCTGCCAGACAGATATCGAAGGCACTTGGTCTTACAGAAAGAGAGTATCGGAAAACACTTTCCTCACTTCGTTCCTATTTGCTAGTGGTAGAGGTAAAAATGTCTGCCAATAATTGGAGGGAGATTGATTATAGTAAGTTGCCTTCCAGAGCAAATTTATTATATGGTTCAGCATTTTTAAGAAATGATGAAGAACGCAGACGGGATTTTTTAGCAAAGCTTGCTTGTGGGAAAACAAAAATAAACGCAGATACTCTTTTCCCCAGTGATATTGTGAATAAATATTTTATTAATGAAAGTCACTGGAGGAGTAAGCTGGACGATAGGAATGATACACTTGAAGGCCTTTGGAATGCTTTGCCGGATTATGTTCAGGGGGATTCTTCAACACTCGTTGTTCGGGATGGCTCTGGATCCATGCAAATAAATCTTGGAGACACAGCGGTAACAGCGCTTGATGTTTCTACAGCATTGGCTATTTATTTTGCAGAGCATTGCAAAGGTCAATTCTATAATAAATTTATTACATTTAGCAGCAGACCAGAAATGATCGATATGGCAAATGCTACATGTCTTAGAGATAAGTTAGAAATATGTGATGCCTATAATGACTGTTCGAACACAGATTTAGAAGCAGTATTCGATTTAATCCTTAGTACAGCAATTGACAATCATCTTTCGCAGGAAGAAATGCCAAAGAACATTCTGATTGTGTCTGATATGGAATTTGATGCAATGACAGGTGGTTACAATTTTGGAAAAAACAAGTCTTGCAATCAGGAAACAAAAACTTTGTTGGAGTCGATGAGAGAAGAATACAAAATTTTCGGATGTAAAATGCCTCGCCTGGTATTCTGGAATGTTTGCGCAAGAACGAATACAATCCCGCTTCAGGAGAATGAAGCCGGCGTTGTATTGGTAAGTGGATTTAATCCGGCTGTATACAATATGGTGATATCCGATGAACTGGATCCTTATAAGTGCTTGCTCAGACAAATTAATTCAGAAAGATATGACGCGATTGAAGCAGCTATCGTTGCATAAGTGAAAGGGCAGGAGTATAGATGGTTTCATGAAGCTGAATTGAAAGCTTCATGAAAAAACAAAATGCTCTTGATTTTTATATGAAATTGTGATAGATTATTATTTGCTACGGACATAGATTTGTTTGTTAGCAAATAGGACGGCGCGTGGCTCAGCTTGGTAGAGCGCTGCGTTCGGGACGCAGAGGTCGCAGGTTCAAATCCTGTCGCGCCGACGATACAAGGATTCCGGTACATGGGTGAGAGAATCCTTGGCAGGGGCAACCTCAGAGGCTTTTATGAAGCTTCTGGGGTTCTTTTTATTGTAAAAGAAATACATAATTGTTATAATAGTGCGAGGAAAAATAAAGGAGAACAACATGGACAATTTTGAAGAAAATAAAAAGCAGGATGACATGCAGGAGACAAATCTGCAAGTTGAAAACCTGCAGGATGATACTGCACAAGCTGAAAATTTACAGGATAATGAAGTGCAGGAGGACAATACCTCATTAGAGAAAGAAAAGAAGAAAGAGAGGAAGAAGCATATTATTGAGTGGACCGTATATGCGATCGTTCTTGTCGCTTTGTACATATCTTTTCACTTTATCTGGATGATTGGAAAAATCCCGTCAGAAAGTATGGAACCAACGTTAATGACACATGACTGGACCATCGGCAGCCGTACGATTTACAAAGACGAGATGCCAGAACGCGGAGATATCGTTATTTTCTATTCAGATGAAGAACAGGAGACAATGGTCAAGCGTGTGATCGGTCTGCCGGGAGAGACAATTACATTTGTGGGTGGTCATGTATATGTAGATGGAGAGCGCCTGGATGAGTCGGCATATCTGGACGATTCTGTAGTGACAGATCCGGGAGATCAGGATGAGTTTGTTGTGCCGGATGGCTGTATTTTTGTGCTGGGTGACAACCGTGAAGTTTCTTATGATGCCCGCTATTGGGAGAATCCGTATATCAGCCAGGATAAGATCCAATCGGATGTTGAGGTTGTGATTCCATTCCACAAACTGCCGTGGTTTTAACAATTTTAACGTTGTGTATACAAGTGTCTTGACACCTGACATTGCCATCAGTATAATCAGAGTAATGTAGCAATTGAGAGAGATAGGAGCAGACACTATGTTTACAACAAGAGAATTACAGGATGAAATCATCCGATTAAAAAAAGAGAAAGACATTTGTATTTTGGCACATGCCTATCAAAGTCATGATATATGGGAAGTTGCAGATTTTGTGGGAGATTCTTACGGTCTGAGTAAGCAGGCGGCGCAGGCGGGTCAGAAGACGGTTCTGGTGTGTGGGGTCCGTTTTATGGCAGAGACCTGTAAGATTCTTTCCCCGGAGAAGAAAGTCATTCTTTCCAATCCAAAGGCTGGCTGCCCGATGGCAGAGCAGATGGATGTGGATCTGATTTCCGGTGTGAAGCAGATGTATCCGGATTATACAGTCGTTGCATATATCAATACAACATCACAGTTGAAGACCATCTGCGATGTCTGTGTAACATCATCATCCGCAGTACAGATTGTGAAAAACATTGAGAATAAAAATATTTTGTTTATTCCGGACTGTAACCTGGGCAAATGGGTAGCAGATCAGGTGCCGGAGAAGAACATTAAGCTGTTGCAGGGCGGTTGTCCGACACATGTGCGTATGTCAAAACGCGATGTGGAAAAAGCGCGCAAAGCACATCCGAACGCATTATTGCTCGTGCATCCGGAATGCCTGCCGGAAGTATCTGAGCTTGCAGATTTCCGTGGAAGTACCACAGGAATTATGGATTATGCAAAGAAAAGCGATGCAAAAGAATTTATTATCGGCACAGAGAACAGCATTGTACAGCATTTGCAGTTTGAATGTCCGGACAAGCAGTTCTATCCATTATCCAAAGACTGTGTATGCCATAACATGAAGCTTACAACTCTTGGAGATGTATACAATTGCGTGCGTGGTATTGCAGGAGAAGAGATTGTATTGGACGAAGAGGTGCGTAAGAAAGCGGGCCGTTGCATCAATACAATGTTGGAGCTTGGACAGTAAATATAGAAAAGGGACGTCTCATTCGAAAAGGGTGAGGCGTTTTTTCATAGGAACGTAAGAGAGGGAGATGTTTCTTCCATAAAGAGTGTTCCTCTTTTGATATAGCTAAAAAGCAATCCTTTTTCCGAAATGACACCTTCTTCCTATAAAATAGGACCATTTGTTTTACATTAAATAGTTTGGTACTACTTTTTGAGGATTTTTTGCGCGTTTGCTTCGGAAAAGTAGTACTATTTTAAACATTCTTCTTTCTTTGGTATCACTTTCTACATTATTTTCTTTAATATAGTCTAAAAAAGTAGGTCCATATTTCGTTTTTTTACATTCTGGTACTACAGATTAAATTTGTAAGCCAACAACATATTCTAATTTAAGTTGTTTTATAGGAACGTAAGAGAGTGTACTTCTTTTTCTTTCAAAAAATACCCCTCCCTGGCTGTCTGTGAAATCTATCCGTGAAATTCATCTACAAATCAAAATTAACGATAAACATTAATTTATTGTTGACATACATATATCTTTGCACTATAATAACCTTGTCATTAATGATAAACGATAATTTTATTACGCTATTAATTAAAAGGAGGCTATTATGGAACTTAAAAAAATATCGAATCTGGCAGGGATTATGGACAGAATCCTAAAAATAGTGCAGATCATCAATTACATTCTTATGGGTGTAATCCTGTTAAGTTCAATTGTAACTATGGTATCAGCCGGTCATTTATTTCAATCTTCATACACGGTTAACCTTGGAAACTATATCTTAAAAATGAAAAACAGCGGCAATTATGATGCTTCTCAAATACGAAATATTGTTGTTCTGAAATTTTTATCGATGGAGATTTTCTGTGTCATTTATGCATATGGAATTCATGTCCTGCGTTTTATTTTACGTCCAATGAAAGAAGGCCAGCCATTCCAGAAGGGAATTTCTTTAAAATTAAGAAAACTTGCTCTGGTTTCGCTGGTCGGTGGCGCTGTTCATCAGATTCTTGTTTTGGTTTATAACAATTACAAGATTAGTGCGTTTGATATGAAGTCTTTATTTAATTCAGATCTTTTATTAGACTATACCCATATGTATAATATAAATATAACGTTTCTTATCGTGGCAATTATTCTTTATATTCTTTCGTATGTTTTCAAATACGGAGAGGCGCTGCAGAAAGAATCAGATGAGACTTTGTAAGGAGGATTTATGGGAAAAATAATACTCAGACTTGACCGTGTGATGGCCGATCGGAAAATCAGTCTAAAAGAATTATCAGAAAAAGTCGGTGTCTCAAACGTGAATCTTTCTAAAATGAAGACTGGAAAAATCAGCGCTATCCGTTTTTCGACATTAGAGGCTATTTGCGATGCGCTGGATTGTCAGCCCGGAGACATCCTTGAATATAGTCCTGAAAATAAAGACACGCCTCAATCATAGAGGCCCATTGTTTTTATAGTCTGTCAGGATAGTGTCAAGTTTTTTTATGAAAACTTGACATGTAGCGTCAGCCCATTTGCTGAAAGCAAATTTATCTTGAAAAAGAAAGTCTCCCTCTCCTGCATTCCTATGAAAAATTCGATTTGTAGTACCAGAGTGTGAAAAAATGAAATATGGTCCTACTTTTTTAGGTATTATTGAAGAAAACAATGTGAAAAGTGGTACCAAAGAAAGAAGAATATTTAAAATAGTACTACTTTTCCAAAGTAAATGTGCGAAAATCCTCAAAAAATGGTACCAAACTACATAAAGTAAAACAAATGGTCCTATTTTATGAAAAGCAGGTGTCATTTCGGAAAAAAGATTACATTTCATAGATAACAAAAGAGGGAGACTTCTTATGAAAGAAAAATTTGCAACTGCTCCGTGGTTCCATTATCTACGCGAATTGCACACATCTCAGATAATGGTTCAAAATCGTTCACGGAGTTAACTTGCAAATTTATCTTGAAAAAGAAAGTCTCCCTCTCTGGCATCCCTATGAAATCATTCCCCTACTTTTGATTTAAGGAAACACTTGTACTTGTATCTCCTGCCACCAATGTATAGGTTTCTCCTTCCTTAAGATCCGCACAACTGATCACAACAGAAGAGTATTCTTTCGAAGGACTGTAAGAAACGATGATGTTTCCGTCGGAGTCCGTCAGGGTAATATCACCGGTGATCATGGAGTCGGAAACTGTGGTGATCATGCTGCCTTGTTCAGAGGAAGAATCGAAATTCTCTGCCATTCCGCTGGAACCGACTGCGATAACCGTTCCGCCGGAGATCAATGCTGTTCCGGAACAATCCAGAGCGCCATCGCCACCGCTGGTAGGACCATCAACATAGATTTCACCGCCGGTTACAGTCAGATTTCCGTTGGAATCAATGCCATCACCGCTTGCGTTGATGTAAATTTTTCCGCCGCTGATCTGAATGCGGTTGTAATCGGTTGCATCTTCCATTCCGCC
>URYB01000064.1 GCA_900552085.1 uncultured Lachnobacterium sp. | reverse complement strand
AAACAGACCAAACATAAAAATACAGGCTGCCATTGTAGCGATGGATGCAAGCGAAAACATCTTATTACGCCATATATTTTTAATTCCCTGCTTGATGGAATAAAAAAATGTATTAATCCTCATCGTAATCATCACCCTGCTTACTATCGCTGACAATAGTACCTTTCTTAACGGTTATGACTCGCTTCTTCATAACTTTGACAATTTCAAGGTTGTGTGTAACTACAAGCACCGTAGTTCCCTTGTTGTTGATTTCTTCCAGCAGTTTCATGATTTCCCATGCATTATTGTTATCCAGATTACCTGTCGGCTCATCTGCAAGCAGAATATCCGGCTCATTGATCAGGGCACGGGCAATCGCTACACGCTGCTGCTCTCCTCCGGATAACTGTTTCGGAAACGAGCGATACTTTGCAGCCAGTCCGACCATAGACAGCATCATCGGCACTTTCTTGCGGATATGACTGTTCGTCTCTCCGACAACTTTCTGTGCAAATGCTACATTATCATATACATTGCGATCTTTTAACAGACGGAAATCCTGAAATACGACACCGATATTCCGTCGATACTTCGGAATCTGTTTGTGTTTTACTCTGCCAAGGTTCTTGCCATCTACAAGAATGGTTCCTTCCGTAGGTTCCAGTTCTTTTAAAAGCAGTTTGATCAATGTCGATTTACCGGATCCACTGTCTCCCACGACAAAAACAAACTCGCCATCTTCAATTTCCAGATTTACATCATTCAGTGCAGGAATCCCTGCCGCATAAGATTTGCTGACATGTTCCAGTTTGATCATTTTTTCTCCTTTTAGTAGTCTAATGTCTCCATATATTTCATGTACTTAACTACCATGAGCGCAATTTTGAATGTAATTGCATCCTCAAAAACACGAAGATCAAGTCCGGTACTTTTCTGTAACTTATCCAGACGATATACAAGCGTATTTCTATGAATATATAATTGTCTGGATGTCTCAGAAACATTCAGATTGTTCTCAAAAAATTTATTGATCGTAGTCAGAATTTCCTCATCAAAATCATCCGGTGACTTTCCACCGAAAATTTCCTTGATGAACATTTTACAAAGAGGGATTGGAAGCTGATAAATCAGACGACCGATTCCAAGCTGTGAATAGGCGATCACATCCTGATCCTCAAAGAAAATCTTTCCTACGTCGAGGGCCATACGCGCCTCTTTATACGAACGTGATACTTCTTTTAACTCATTGACAATTGTTCCATATGCAATATGAATATTACAATTTGCATCTGACTTAAACAAGTTGATGATAACATCCGCTGTCTTGTTCAAATCATCATATGTCTCATTCTCGGTCAGTTCCTTGACAACGATAATATTCTTCTCATCTACCGCTGTCACAAAATCCTTGGACTTTCCGCCGAAGAGACCGCGAATCTTCTCCAATTCATTGCCATCCTTCTCACGATTGGTTTCCACCAGGAAAACAACCCTGCGCACTTCCGTTTCAATATGAAGCTTCTTTGCGCGATTGTAGATATCTACCAAAAGCAAATTGTCCAAAATCAGGTTCTTAATAAAATTATCCTTGTCAAAGCGTTCTTTGTACGCAACAAGAAGATTCTGAATCTGAAAACTTGCAATCTTGCCAATCATGTATACATCCTCGCTGTCCCCACAAGCAAGGAGGATATACTCTAACTGGTGATCATCAAACACCTTGAAAAACTGACATCCGTTTACTACCTGACTATCTGCCGGAGAACCTACGAATGCCTGCGCCGGTGTAATGAACTGCTCTGCATCCGGGAATGTTGCAGCAAGGATCTTGCCCTCCACATCGATCACGCAGAGATCGGTTCGTGTTATACCTTTTAACCCATCAATTGTATTTTGAAGTATTTGATTGGAAATCATAGTCTTCTCTCCTTCTCCCCCCAAGGTTTGCTATTTGCATAAACATCTCATATTATTTTAATGCATATCGACAAAAAAATAAAGAGGAAATGTACATTTTTCACGCATTTCCTCTTTTTATTTTTTCGTAACTTAGTTATTTTGTACTATAAATATTGCCCAAACAGCATAAATCACTCATTTTCTTTGTGTTTTTCTTCCTGCTCATCACTGTGCCGGATCAATTGTTTCTCCAGCTTGTGTGTCCGGACCAGTTTGCGAATCTTCAACGCCAGACGGCTTCCCGGTTTGCCAAGTTCGATTTTTCCAAGTCCATACCAAAGTTCTGCCGACATTTTCTCACGGTTTTCCATAAGAAAATGCTCCTGCTGCGGACTCGGAATAATACTGAGAATCACATCCGGTGCCAATGCATTAATTTCATTGACAACCGCATCTGTTGCACCCGAGCATTCATCCAACGCTTCCATCCCCACAATCTCGCACTTCGGATAGCGATCCGCTATTCGTTCACACATCTGTTCTACCCGCTCCATTGAATCACCAATAACAAACAATGTTTTATGATTGCGTTCAATTCTTTTCATCAGTTCGTAAAAGAAGTCATGATGTTCGATCTCATGACGCCGCTGGTAAGACCCTGCCCCCACAGCATCCAGAATTCCAGCCTCCGCAATCACGGTGTGTTCTGCCATCTGCAAAGCATCTTTGATGACTTCATCCGTCTCTGCCTGCATCAGCGTATCCATATTTACTTCTTCAATTGTATGAAATCCGTGATCAGACATATTCTTTTCCACATTCATGATTGTCTCACGAACCGAATAATTGTCCAGCACGATTCCTGCAAAATCAATTGTTTTAATCATAGCTTTCATAGTATATCAAACTTGTATAGATTTGGCAACTCGCATAATTTTTCCTCTTTTCCGATTTTGTGCGACAATTTCATCCATTTTTATCCATTATTTTACATTAAGAAAGTCAATAGTTTTTCTATTCTTTGACAAAATCCGTCAAATTTTATGATATGTTTACAAAACAGCTGTTTGTTTTTCAACAAAAAAGCACAAGAAAATGGGGCCAAAAATGTGGATAACGTGTATAACTCCGTGTATAACTTCATTTTATGGCATTTTTCGAGGAAAAATTGTGGATAACTTTTCCACATGTTTTCCCCACATTCCCCAAAAACATATGTTCCCGGCCCATTTTTTGTGCATTTTGCTTTTTTCTGTTTTATCTGTTCGTGAACTTTTTTAAATACACACTTTTACTGCTGCTGATAAGAAACAGTTTCAGAAAATTCACTTTGATATATTTTCTGACCATATTTTCGATAGGAACAAATGCGATAGTCTGCCGATACCGCATCTGCCTCCTGTATATAGTTTGTAACATCAGCACCTGTAATCTGTGTCAGTACCTGGTAATCCGTGTCATTTGCCGTCTTCCGCTCGATAATATATCCATCGGTGTGTTCCGTAGCTTCCCATGTGATCTGCACAGCACCCTGTTCGTTTAATACCTTTAGGTTTTGTGGCGTATACAGTGTTTCAAAAGCTGCAACTTTTATTACATTTGACATATCGGTGTAGATTGTTTTCTTCCGTCCCTTGTGGTATCCCGCAATCGTATAGTAATACGTGGTGCCTTTTTTCGTCGAAGCATCCACATAATCAGTCACTTCCTTACCATTCAGTGTCGTAACTTTTTTATAGGAAGAAGTTCCCTGTGCTCTGCGGTAAATCCGGTATCCATCCATCCCATCCATGATATCCCACTGAAGATGCACATTACCATCCGCATCATTTTCTGCGCTCGTCAATGTCGGCGTATCTTTCTCCACAAGCCCATAATATTTGGCGATTCCTTTCGCATCCGTTCTTCCAAGTTTCTTCAGCTTATCCGACGAACTGAAAAATTTCGCGCAGTCCGAAGAATTGCTGACAAATGCATGCTCCACAATAAGTCCCGGAAATCCGCACATTTTACTTTGGCGGATCACACTGTAATAATCACTTTTACTTTTGTTTGGATATTTACTTCCGTTTTCCGTGTTGCGATAATGTGTACCATTATTTTTTATTCCCAGTGTAACCAGTTCTTTTTGAATGCAGGAAGCTGCGTCCTTTCCATCTTTTCCGACCTGGGACCGGTAACTCATGTTCGGATAATAAACACTTACACCATTCATCCTGCTGCTTATCGAAGAATTGTTATGCAACGCAACAAACAGATCCGCATCTCTTTCCTTTGCGAACCGCACTCTCCCTCCCAGAGAAACAAAAAAATCATTGGAACGTGTCAGATATACTTTCACTCCAGAATACTTTTCCAGTTCTTCTTTGCACGCTTTGGCAATTGCAAGATTCAATGTTTTTTCCCGATACCAGTGGCCACCCCAGTAACGTGTTGCACCTCCGTCATGTCCCCCATGTCCCGGGTCTAAAACAATGACAATTGGTTTCTCATATGTATTTGTTTTCGCGTAAACAGTTGTCTGATTCAGCGACAGCAACATTCCAACGATAAGTGCAACTGCCACAATGCTTCTTTTGAACTTTTTCATATAACTCCTTTGTATCTCTCTTTCTATTTTGCTTTCATCTTCGTTGCTGTAGAAAAACTTCCATATAAATTTTTCGTTCCGCTCGTCTTATATGCACGGACTTTATATTTGTAGGTCGTTCCCTTTTTCAAACCTTTATTGGTATATGTTACCGTCGATGTTCCTTTGATTGTCTTTATTTTTTCATATTTTCCGGTTGATGCATTATAGCGGTAAATCTGATATCCGGTAACATTGCTTTGTTTTGTCCACTTCAATGTGATCGAAGATCTTTTTGTTGTAAGCTTCAATCCCTTTACCTGTGCCGGCTTTGTCTCTGCACTTGTTGCCGGTGAATACGCACCATATATAGTTGTCCCATCCGCAGTCGCATATGCCCGCACTTTGTAGGTATACTTTGTGGCACTCAAAAGAGCATCGTTTTTATAAAGTACCTTATCTTCACCTTTTACCGTCTTAATCTTTTGGTATTTTCCGGTAGCCGTATTCAGACGATAAATGCGATAACCATCTGCGCCTTCCACCGGATCCCAACTCAGTTCAAGAGATGTGGAAGAAACCGTTTCCACCGTAAGTCCCTGTACCTTATCCAAAGTCTTTGCCTGCGTCTTTGTAACGACTTCTGTCGAATACTCCCCCCAATAATTTACCGCATTCACTTGTTTATATGCACAGATTTTATATCTATATTCTGTATTCGGCACAAGATTCTCCACCGTATATCCAGTTGTATCACTCTTCACATCAGCAAGTTTTACATATTGCTGCGTGCCCTCATCGTATTGGAATATGCGATAACCATCTGCTCCGCTGACTGCATCCCACTGCAGAGCCACATTGTCTTTTCCCGCCTTTGTTGTAACATTCTTCACCTGTTCCGGAAGTGTCACCGCTGTAAGTGCACTGGAATATCCGCTATAATAATTGGTTCCACCGTATGTCCATTGTCCTCTTACTTTATATTGATACGCCTGTCCCGCTGTAAGATTTGCATCAGTGTAGCTCGTTCCTGTAACTGATTTTATATATTTGTAAGCCCCGCTCGCATTGTCATAACGATACACACGATATTTCTGTACATCACTCGTAACATCCCAGCTGAGGGTGATGGAATTCGCTGTATTGGATTTCATTTTCAGACCGGTCGTCTTATCGCTCATATCCTTATACCAGAAATCCATATCCAGATTCTTTGCATATCCATCTACTTTTCCCGCAGAAGAATACTGCCAGAAGTCATAATCGAATGGAACATCTGCATACGGCGTTCCCGATACTGAATTACTTGTCGTGGTATACCGGTAACGAGCAAGCCATATTCCACAATCACTCAGGCTGTTCGTGTCAATATAATTATTGATCCAGCTCAAAGATGCATATACATACGGCTCATAGCCCGCATCCGCAATGGTATCCGCAAATGCCTGGCATACTGCTGTTTCTTTTGCTTTGGTTAATTTTCCTGCGGTCAATCGTTTCTTGCTTCCTGCTTCACGGTCCATTACGATCGGCATGGTCACATCCCAGTTATACTGATCTACCAGATCAAGTACATACTCCGCTTCCTCCACAGCCTCATCTACTGTCAGAGCCTGAGAAAATATATACAATCCAACGTTTACATCATTGGCAATCGCCGCCTGAATATGAGAATCCGCACTTGTATCTGTATAAATCGAGCCATCCGAGGTATCACGGGAAGCAACTCTCACAAACGCGAAATCAATTCCGGCATCATGTGCCGTTGCCCAGTCAATGGTCGTATTTTTCTTATCATTTGTCTGCCACCATGACACATCAATTCCATTAAACAATTCGCAGCTTTCCAGCTCCGCTTTATGATAATATGTTATATTTGTATAATCGCTGTCTGTTGTAAATGACGCATCAAGAAACGCCTGCGTATAGGAAGAAGCTCCCAGCATCGGCTTACTGTCCAATGTCAACTGTGATGCGGCATTTTTCAAAATCTGCTGGTTCAGCTCTTTCTGCGCAGAAACAACATTTGTTTCATCCTCTATACTCTGCCCCATAACACCATCTAATTGTTCCTCAGCATGCACTTTCTGTGGCTGCGCCGCCAATGCCAGCAAAGATACCGCAAATATTCCTGCCCCTATCCATTTTCTATTCTTTATCTTCAATAATATGTTCCTCCGTATGTTCAAAAAATCCATTTATTCCTTATATTTCCTGTATCTTTTATAGTACCTTCTTTCTATCTTTCGTGTCAATGGATTGGCCTATATCTTTATAGAAAATTAAAAAGACTGCAGCGCAATGCGCTACAGCCTCATAATCATTTCTTATTCATTTTAGAAAATTCTTCTTACTGCAAGAATTGTTCTGTAGTTTGCCGGAGAGGTAAGTTTAATACCATCTCTTGCGTTACTAGCATGTACAATTGTGTTGTTTCCGATATAAATTGCTACATGTCCACTGTAACATACAATGTCACCCGGCTGCATCTCGGAAGTACTTACACCATATCCTACACTTCTCAAAGCACTTGAGCTGTGTGGAAGGCTTACACCAAACTTTGCATATACGGACATAACAAATCCGGAACAATCAGCCCCATTTGTTAAGCTTGTACCACCATACACATATGGGTTTCCAACAAACTGGCAAGCATAATTTGCAACTGCTGAACCGTTTGATCCGCTTGGTGCAGAATAGGAACGATCCGATGAACTGCTGCTTGATGATGAGCTTGCACTTGATGAACTTGATGATGAACTACTGCTTGATGAGCTGCTGGAAGAACTGCTTGTTGCGTTCTCCTGCTCGCTTGCTACTGCAGCGGCATCTGCTGCCTTACGTTCCTCTTCTTCTCTCTTCAGTCTTGCTTTCTCTTCTGCATTCGACTCTGCGTATGTGTACTCTGTTGATAAAGACACATAATCAGAAGATACATATCCGTCTCCGTCCTCTGTGGAAACTCCAACCCATCCGTCGACCGACTCATCTACAACGGTAAGATCATCGCCTCCCGGAACAAGTCCGATGACTTCTGCTTTCTTAGAAGCCTTTGTACGAACCTTTAAGGTTTCTGTCTTGACGAGTGCCACTCTGCGGCCAGCTTTCTTTGCAAGCTTCTCATCGCCAACTTTTACATAATCACTGCTTACATATCCGGTAACAGATCCGGATTTGATCTTGTACCAGTCGCCTTTCTTAGCAAAAACGGTTCCAACATTGTTTGCATATAATTTTCCAAGAGCTTTACTCTCTGCAGATGCTTTCTTTCGAATATATACAAAATTATCAGCTGTCGACACACCAAGATCTGCATACTCAGATGCTACAACCGGCGTCTCATTTTCTTTTACCTGCGGCTGTGCGCTTGCAACAACGGCTTCATCTTCAACAGTTGCTGCACACTCGCTCATTGCAAGTGAGATACCTGCGGTCGGCAATACCGACGATGTCACAATGTTTGTAGTATAACTGGTAATTCCTGCAGTCGGTGCTGCGACAACCCCAACGGCAAAATTGCCAACGGTCAGTGCCCCAACTAAGCCGCATGCTGTCAATTTTGTTAACGTTTTACGTTTCATTTTCTCCTCCAATTTGTAAGTTTCTTTTAACGAACTATCGTTTGTTACGAATTTATTACAAATGTTACGGTGCTATTATAGCAAAGCCCCCTGTATGTGTCAAGTCCGTGTATAGTACCATAGGACCATTTTCACTTGATTTTTTTAATTTTTTATGAAATAATATTAAGAAATACGAAATAGTGCAGGAGGTATCGGCTATGGATATTGCAAATGTCAGTTCTGCACTCAGTGCACTGCAGATTTCCGACACTTCTTCGCTTACACAGTCTGTAAGTCTCAAGATGTTGGACAACGCATTGGACATGAATGCAGCAATGAGTAGCGGAATTACCAAAATGATGGAAAATTCCGTATACCCAAATTTAGGCGGAAACATTGATATTTCCGTTTAAAAATTCGTATTTGTTTCAAAAGTGTTACAAACAGCAAAAAAGTGTGCAAAATTGCACACTTTTTTGTTACGCGTTTTCTTATTTCACTGCGATTGCTTCAATCTCAAGCATAACATCCTTTGGAAGTCTTGCTACTTCTACACAGCTTCTGGATGGGAATGGTGCCGGGAAAAACTCAGCATATACTTCGTTGATTGCACCGAAGTCGTTCATTTCTTTAATAAATACGGTTGTCTTAACAACCTTATCCATACTTGTTCCTGCTGCCTCTAACAGATTTGACAAATTCTCAAACGCCTGCTTTGCCTGTGCCACAGATCCCTCCGGGATTTCGCCTGTCGCCGGAACTACCGGGATGATTCCGGAAGTGTATACCATTCCGTTTACTTCGATTGCCTGTGAATAAGGTCCGATTGCAGCCGGTGCCTTATCTGTACTGATTACATTCTTCATTTTATTTTCCTCCTGATCTTTTTGAACATCCGCCCATACAATTTCGCTTCATCGTATAGACCTATGGTGCCATTATACTTAATTCTTCCGGATTTTACCACCGTCTAATGTAATTTTTCTTTCTTTATACAAACGGCCAATTGCACGCTTGAATGCCGCCTTGCTCAGTCCCGTCTCACGCTTGATCACTTCCGGACTTGCTTTCTCTGAAAAAGGAAGCACGCCTGCATAAGAATCTAACAGTTCTAAAATTTTCTGTGCATCGGCATCCATCTGAATATAAGCCTTTTCCCGAAGTGTCAGGTCAAGCTTTCCATCCGGCTTGACAGCTGTGATCTTTGCCTCAATGACATCTCCCACTTTCAGGAAACTGTGATCCTCTGAAACTGGAATGCGTGCGGAATACTGATCATCTACCGCCACGAATGTTCCAAAATTGTCGGAAAACTCATATACCCGGCCCGTAACGGTCTCATCCTTTTTATAAGGAGAGTCCTTGGAAAGCAGATCATACAAGCCTTTCATGCTTGCACAAAGACGGGTACTTTTATCAATATATAATGTAACAAGGACTTCGTCTCCAGCTTCCACATGACTGGTCATCTCTTTATATGGAAGAAACAGATCCTTTTCCAGTCCCCAGTCAAGAAACGCACCGATTTTTCCCACTTCTTTTACCACAAGCGGAGCGTATCCTCCAAGCGTAAGCTTCGGGGTATTGGTTGTCGCGATCAGACGGTCCTTCGAATCCTTATACAAAAATACGCGGATCTTCTCTCCTGCTTTCGCATCCTCCGGCACCTGTTTTGCCGGCAGAAGCACATGTGTCTCACTTGTCAGATCTTCCGCAAGATATACACCGAAATCAACTTTTTTCACATAGTATAATTCCTGATATTCTCCTAATTTCATTCTCTACTCCATTCTATCTGTTACTGTTCACGATTGTGTAAAAACGCAATCACTGCGTATGCCCGTCCATTCTCTCCGCACAAGGTAACAATGGTCTTGTCCTGCATCCGGCTCACACGGGGAATCATAATATCTTTTACAACTGCCTCTTTCTTATATTCCACCCGTATTTCTTCAAACGCAAAGTCCTCCGGCAGATAAGCAAGCGCCACCTGTACATAACGGCTGTTGTTCATATGATGATTCGTATCTATAAAATAAGGAGGAACAACAAACGGTTCCTTTTCTTCATACTCTTCCGGCACTTCAATCTTGCGTGTACTACAGTCCATCGGAAGCTGCGGCTCCAGTCCATACAAGTCCACCATCTCCTGCGGCACTTTTGTCGGACATCCTTTTTCCGTGTCCATCAGAACCCAGATCGAATTGGCGTATGCAAGCCGCTCTCCATCTGCATCGTTCATCGTGAAATTACGCATTCCATAAAAGCTCTTCATTCCATATGCCCATGTCTGTGTTGTCACTACATCCGCAAGCTTCGGCATCCGGTTCAGACAGATCTGCCAGGAAGAAAGTACCCACGCCAAATGATGCTCCGCCAGATAATCTACTCCAATGTGCAGACTTTCCGAATGAAATACACTGCAATCCTGAAAATAGTCCATCAGCGCCAGCCAGTTTAAGGTTCCATTGGAATCTACTTCACTATAACGGATTCTACTGTCAAAACTATACATTTGTGCCCTCCTTACATGATTGTAAATCTTGCTTTTTACTGTATAGAAAATTCCAATGACATTTCCCATACGGTAAAAAAAAAGAACTTCCAACGAAGTTCTTTAAAGCTGGCCCACAAGGATTCGAACCTTGAAATGACGGAGTCAGAGTCCGTTGCCTTACCATTTGG
>URYB01000063.1 GCA_900552085.1 uncultured Lachnobacterium sp. | reverse complement strand
AAAAAGTGTAATGTGGAAGTGCAGAGATCGGATGAAGATGATCATTTGCGCAGAGTAAGATTTAATGCTTCAAGTATTGCAGTCAAGGATTCACAGATGGGACAAAATTTCAGGGAAATTGAAGATATCATTGTTGTATACATATCGAAGTTTGATATTTTTAATTCGAATCGAGTAATCTATCATGTAGACAGTGTAGTGAGGGAGACTGGATATGTAATTAATGATGGACTTATACGTGTGTTTGCAAATGCTCAGGTTAAAGATGGAACTATTGTTTCTGAGTATCTGGATTGTTTTATGAAAAAAGAAGTAAACAATTCCAGGTTTCCAGAGTTAACAAAACGAATGAATTATTTGAAACATCAGGAGGGAGGTCTTCAGGCAGTGTGTGAAGTAATGGAAAGATATGAGAAAAAAGCAGCAGAAGAAGCAAATATAAAAGCAATTAAGAAGATGATTAATGAGTATCATGCAACAAAAGAAAGCATTCTTGAGGATTATACGGAAGAAGAATATAGTGCTGCATTAAGAGAATTGACAGAAAATATGTGAAGGAAGTCGAATTGTTTTAAATATGAGTAAAAAAGGAATCTCGATAGAAGACATTGCTTCTATGACGGGAAAAGATATTGAAGATGTGAAATCTATTTTACAAGGAAAAATGCAGGTCACTGTATAACAAAAGAATATAGCATTGAGTCGTAGTGATACGGCTCATTTTTTTTGTACAAATTTCAAAAGCTAGTACATTTGTCCTAAATTTGTCCTATTTGGGTTGATATACTTAAAAAAGTAAAGATGGGGAGATTGTGATTTGATGAGGAGACAACATTGAACGAACAGAATGCAAAAATAAAATCAACACAATATATGGATGACTGTTCTACAGAGTTTGCCAAAGCAGCTTTGTATGTGGATGAGTGGAATAACCAGATTATGCCAGAACTACAGAATACATTTGAAAATCAAAAAGAACAGCTGATCAATCTATGGGACACGTTTAGTACAGCGCTCGTATATGCAGGAATGCTTGTGGATGAACCGGAGGACATGGAGTTAAGGCAAAGACTCGACCATTTTATGATGGAGGGGAAAAGAAATATCGAACTGCTTCTGCAAAAATCAGGAGAAACCGTTGGGCAGCAGGAGCGTTTTTATGAAAAAATTTCCCAACAGGTACAAAAACTCTGCAAGGCAAGTGAAAAAATCCCATCGGACACAGCGGAGGATTCAACCATTTTACTATATGAAAAGAGATATAAGCATCTTGCTACCGAAATGGAAAAGTTACGCAGATATCTGTATAGCATTGGCAGTGCGTACAAAAAAACACAGCCATGTCTGAAATCAGTATACGGAGAACTGGATCTTGCAAGGAACAATTTCAGCAAAAACAACTGGGCACGGGTAAGAAACAATCTGGATAAAGCAATTGTCAAATCATGCAAGGCACAGGAGATGCTTGAAAAGCAAAAGGTACAACGATGGAACAGGGGGAGGTGGACAGACTGAGAATTATTATATTTGAGGAGAACCGCATACAGCGGTCACACATGAAAAAAGTAATCAGTGAAACAGAGCCAGATGCGGAGATCTTCGCTTTTGCAGAACTGGAGAAAACACTTTCCTATGTGAAAATGAATCAGCCGGAAGTGGCATTCATCAGCGTGGAGAACACCGATGGCAGGGGATATTTTCTGATCAAAAAGATGAAAAGTCTTTCACCTCATACCAATGTGATCGCTGTGGCTAGCCAATATCGGTTCGAACAGGAATTGATGAGCCTGCGGATCAGCGGATATGTTACGGAGAAACTTACAAGGAATATTGTGCTGGATGAGATGGCGAATCTGAGGTATGTGGAAAGTGGGTAAAAGATGTGTATCAGGTGAAAAATTACAAAATGGTACTTTTGTCCCAAATTTGTCCTATTTGGGTTGTTATAATAATGAAGATGTAAAGAACGAAAGGAGAAAAATATGAAGAGAGGAACGGCAAAAAGTAGAGTATTAGCTTGGTTTCTTGCAATTGTGATGGTAATTACATTTGTACCGGTTAATACTTATGCAGAGACGACGCAGGAGAAAGAAAACGATGAACAAAAGAATGAAGTTGCACCGAAGAGTGAAACGGTGACATTTATGAATGACGGATATCCATATGGAAAGGATATGTCATCAAATTCTGTAACATTGGTAATGGATGTTGAAGGAACAACAGCAACATATCAGTGGCAGAAGAGTGACAGTGAGAATGGAACTTTTACAGATATTACGAATGCTGCAAGTAAGGAGTATACGGAAACGGATCTTACTACCGGTACATGGTATCGCTGTCTTGTAAATGGACAGGAAAGTAAGGCTGTGGAAACTGTTAAGTCTGAAAATGGAAATGGATTGACATGGACCAATCCTGGTAATGATGCGTACAAAGGGAATTGGTATATTAGCAATGGCAAAATGGCTTATATGGTAAAGGGAACAGTGTTTAATGTTACTGGCTTGCATACTAAAAATGGCGAAGAATATATGCTATGTACAAGTTATGCCGGTTGTTGGAGTCTTTTTAGTGACAATGAACCAAATCCTCAAGCTGGTTCGACGCAAGACGTTTCGTTGGATGCTTTGCGAGTAGCATTCGATGAGAAAGATAACTTTAATCTTAAATTGGAAGCTGATCTTGCGGAGGGACAGCAGGCATTTGCGTTTGGCTGTGATACGCAGTTAGGGGATCAATCGACAAGTGGAGACTATGCTGATACCGCAGCTCTAAAAGCAACCGTTAAAAATGGAACATTAGAGCAGGTTGCAATGGTTGGCGCGGCAACGATAGACGAGGCAAAAGATGATGATCCTGCATTTGTAATTGCTCCGATTACAGAAGCAAGCTATTTTTGGATTGGAAATTATTGGTCAAGAAAATGTTATACATATAATACGGATTCTTCCGATACGAGTGTTACAAAAAGAGAGTCAATCGGAGGAGCGGAAGTCGCGACACTTTTTGAGTCCGAAGACTCCGGAATGACGATGTCCTGGACGAATATTCCAAGTGGTGGAACAGTTAAATTCCGCTTTAGTGTTGGTAGTGTTGCGGATACCGGAGCAGTATCCGGCAAGGTTGACTATAAACAGGAAAAACTTGTTGGATTAGAACCAAATACCACCTATGAAATTACGTCAGATGGTGAGACTTATATCATTACAAGTGACGTGAGTGGTGCGATTTCTCTTTCCGGTCAGGATAACAAGGAGAAAGAATATGACTTTACCGGCAAGAACATTATCGTTGCAAAGCAAGGAAGTCAGGATACTCCTTCAGATATTGAAGTGGCGGGGAGACCGGACAAACCATCGAATCCATCTGATTATGATAAGGATACGGAAAGTAATCCGTCCGATGCAGAAAAAATTGAAATTGTAGAGACGACAGAAAATACTATCACCATTTCGCCGATCAGTGGTCAGGACTATTCTTATTCCACAGATGGAGGCAAGACATGGACATCAATTACAGATGCAAATAAAGACAATAAGGGTAATTATGTATTAGGTGGACTGTCTTCTTCGGAAGGTAAAGTGCAGATTAGAACAAGAAAATCTGCAAGCAGCAGTGTACCGGCATCGGAATGGTCTGACGTGACGGAAGTAACTTTGAAACCAACTATTAAGGTTTTGGTGAATGCGTGGAATGGAACTTATGATGGAATGCCGCATAGCATTACGATCACACCACAGGCGGAAACAGAAGCAACTGTTGAATACAGTACGAATGAAAATATGGAATACAGTAGTGTGCAACCGGAATTTACTTCGGCAGGAAAGCATATTGTGTATTATCGAGTTACTGCTTCTGACTATTACCCACTGTATGGCTCTGCAAAAGTAGTGATTGAGAAAAAAACTGTTACCGTTGAGTGGGGCGAAAAGAAATCATTTGAATACAATGGAAGACCACAAAGTCCTATTGCAACCATAGCTGGGGTAATTGATGAAGATGAGTGTAGTCCGGTTGTGAGCGGAGCCAAAATAAATGTTGGAAATAACTATCGCGCATATGTAATCAGATTGAGTGGAAATCAGGCAGACAATTATTATTTGCAAGGGGTACCGGTATGTTCATATGAAATCACGAAAGCAAATTATGATGCACCGGTTTTAAGTGCGATAGATGAAACAATCCGCGGTAAAGCAGATGGAAAAATCGAAGGTCTTACCACAGATATGGAATATCGAAACGTTAACGGACAGGCTGGAGTCAGTGCAGACATTTCAAATCCATATATCAAAGTTACAGATGCAGATATGACCTTTGCACCGGGAACATATGAGGTACGTTATAATAGTGAGAATTGCAGCGAATCAGAGGCTGTAACCGTAACAATCAATGAGGGCAGACTTTTAAAAATATCTGTGCCGGACAAGCAGGAGGGATATACCCTGACTATAAATATTTTGACTGCAAATTGGCATGATAACGTGACATTGACATTTGATTTGAATAATGGATATTCAAAGACGGATAATTTTGCAGTGAAAGTAAATGGACAGAGCATTAACTTAGATGACAATGGAATATATGTCGTTTCTGAGTTGGAAGATGATGCTGTGGTTACTGTTGAAGGCGTTGCGGACAGGTACGATCAGCATTCGCATTAACGGACAAACGCAAACATGGAGTGATTTTACCGATCAGATTTCGTTTGATCTTAACATGAAAGATAATGAGAAGATTTTGATCGAAGCAGACAATACAGGATCTGGTCTTGAAAGTATTCAGTACTACGTTAGCGACAAGAAGATGACAGAGTCGGAAGCTCGTGCTTTGGATGAGAAGTTGTGGAAAGATGGTACAGAAAATATTTCAGTCCCGGGCGGGCAGAACGGTATCATTTATATCAAACTTACAGATAAAGCCGGAAATGTAACTATCATTTGTACCAATGGTATTAAGGTAGAACATACCTGGCCGGAAGAATGGACGGAGGTTAAGAAGGCAACTGCTACAGAACCGGGAAAAAAGGGAAAAATCTGCACTGGTTGCAGAGCGAAAAAGTACGAGATTATTCCTGCAATCGGTGCTCCGGCAGATGATAAAGGAAATTTGACCAAGGAGGCGGAAGTCAGCGGAAATTGTCCGATTCAGGAGGCAACACTGAATAATGAGAAAAAAGAACTTCTTAATGATAAGAGTAAGATTTTTAATGAGCTGGAGAAGGTAAAGATTGAGAAAGGAAGTCATGCAAGAGTATGGCTTGAAATTTCCAATACAAGCATCGATTCTTTATCACAAGCGGATAAGACTGCTGTAGAGGAAAAAATCAAGGAAGTGATGGGTTATACGACCGGAGCAATTGCGTTCAATGCAGATCTTTACAAAGAGATTAATGGCCAGAACAAAACGAAAATTCCTGAATCTGGTGTTATGCTTAAAATTACCATTAAGATTCCGTACGAAATCTGCAATAATAATGCAAGTATAACACGTGAATATAAGATTGTTCGTCTTCATAATGGACAGGCAGAGACAATCTCTGGCACCTTTGATGCAAACACGAATGAATTTACCTTTGAGACAAACCAGTTTTCCACTTATGTGATCGTATACGAGGATTATCCTGTCAGTTCTTCTGGTAATGGTAGCTATATCAGCAGTAGTAAGAAACTGGATACAATTGAGAGATTGATCAAAGATGAACTTGCCAAGCTTCCAACAGAAAACATCTCCAGCAAGGATGATATCGAGTCTGTTATAAAGAAAGTAATCGAAGCATCCGATAACAAGGCTGTTTCCTATGAAATTACAGACTTTGTTAAAGTTGATCCGACAACAAAATCAGAAGGTAAAGTGAGTGGTACAGTCAAACTTACACTGAACGGTGTAAGCAAGACAGTTACGTTTAGCTATACACTTAAGAAACTGACAGACAACTCCGGTTCGTCTGATACAGTTAAGGAGACAAAGTTTCCACTGATCGCATCTGCCAAGGCTGGTAATAAGAAAGTGAAGCTGAGCTGGGAGAAAGTTACAGGAGCAACCGGATACGAAATATATGGATGCGTCTGTGACGGAAGCAAGAACTTCAAGAAGGTAGCAGATACGAAGAAACTTTCTGCTACACAGAAAAATCTGAACAATAAGAAATCATATAAGTATTATGTGCGTGCATATAAGATTGTGGGCGGTAAGAAGGTATACTTGAAGAAGAGCCCGACACTGCATGTTTCTTTGAAGAACAATAAGAGCACAAATGTGAAGAACATCAAGACAACAAAGAGCAGTTATACACTGAATGTTGGCAAGAAGGCAAAAATTTGCGCTACAATTGTAAAGGAAGATAAGAACAAAAAACTGCTTGCGCATGTTGCAGAACTCCGTTATTACTCCAGCAACACATCTGTTGCAACAGTAAGCAAAGACGGTACCATCACAGCAAAGGCTGCAGGTACATGCACAATCTACGTAGTTGCAAACAATGGTACATACAAAAAAATCAAAGTAACTGTAAAATAGATTCAGACATGAGTCGCAATAGTGTTTATAGCTTGAGTCCCCGGCAGAAATGCCGGGGATTCATTTTATGCCAGTTTTGCTTAAAACAGAAACATAATATCAAAAAAATAGAGCAAATGGACATATACACAAAACAGAAGTGTAATGTCCACAAAAAACAAAAAGATTGGACATATGCAGAATATATGGCAAAAAATGTTCTACAAACATACATTTTTTTGGATTAAATTATTGACACTCGATGCATATGTCCAATTTAAGAAAAAAGTAAGGACATTATATAAGAAAAAAATTGCATATGTCTAAAAAGTGAAAATGATGAGTATAAAGACAATAGTTTGTCTCTGTACAATGCGTTATGTCATACTTCATACACAAATACGGAAGACATTCAAATCTACACGATTGATGATGTTATTTATATTAAGATGAAGAATGATGTTTTAATTCTTCTCGACAGATTTCTGTATCTTTGGGAACAGCAAAGCACATTTAATCCCAATATGCCAATTAGAGGATTTCTGTATTTTGGAAAGATGTATGATCGTTATATTACGGAGAACAGCCAGGCTTTATGCAGTTAAAGCTTTCTGATTCTTTTATCAATCCGGATTCAAGTGGAGATTTTGAGTGGACAGCCAATATGGTGAATCTTAATGATGGCAAAAATGATGATTTACTTAATAATTGTCGCCCATTGAAGGATTACATGACACTGATCAATGAAATCCGCAAAAAACATTTTTACTTAAGCACAGAGTGGAGGTGAAAGACGTGTGTATCACAGAATATGATGAAAAAACATTTGTTGACGGAATACGTGCAGAGGGACGAGAGGAAGGACGTCTTTCTGAAATCTTTGACTCGGTGCAGGCAGAAGACTACAGTGCCGAACGAGGTGCGAAGAAAGCAAATATGAGCCTTTCGGAGTTTAAAAAAGCAATGGAGGCTGCTGAATATAAAATTCCGACATCAGTTTGGAAATTTTCTTTTCGTGAATTTGTATACAGAAAATAGCTTGAGAAATGTGTGAAAACGACACAAAAGAAAGCAGTTTCATGAATCTAACGAAAAATCATTAGTCAAATTGAATAATCAATAGCAAAAAGTGCGCAAACATAGATTGGTTGCGCACTTTTCTTTTTTATGCACAATTGTTTTTTGTCTAAAAATATGTCTGTGCATTTTTCATAAAATTCTGGAAAATAATTAGAAATAGTGCGAATTGAATCTCTAAAAATCAATATGGTACACTATGTACATCAAAAATGCAAACGGTTGCGCGAAAACGAAGCTGGCGAAAGAGAAAAAATAAGAGGGAGGAACTGCCAGCATTGTTTTGACAAAACATTTGACGAAACATAGAGAGAGGGAGGATTCTATGAAAGAGAAAAAGACATGGGAAAAAAGAGTACTTAGCATAGTGCTTGCATTTGCGATGGTACTGACACAGTTTGGTGTGTGGAATGCCGGAAAGGAGAGTGTACAGGCGGCAGAAAATGATAATTTTACATTATATTATTATTGCGAAGATGCAGAGGAACTCTATGTGAATATCTGGAGCTGGAAGGCACTAAAATTTGCAGAGGGAGAAACTTTAGGTACTTATTTAGGATGGAATAGTGAGCAGGCAAAAATGCATGCAGTTGAGAATGCTAAAAATTGGTATTACGTTAATTTGCAAGTTTTAGATTCTACAACAGATGACGGATTTACAATCTATAATGGTGATTCAAGTCATGAATTAGCCCAATATGATAGTAAGTATAAAAATCAAGAAGATTATGCAATATTAGTAAGCGGGATTTCAGATACCTATGCAATAAAAGATGGAATGTTGTATAACAATCTGAAGCAGGCGGGTTTGGAATTCGATAGTCAGGATGAAAACGATTCTGTTGTAAAAAATGCAGCTGTTGATGTGAAAAAGACAGATAAAGAATTATCTTCCGATTTCATCATGGGAATGGACATCTCTTCCATGATTTCTGAATTGGACAGCGGTGTTGTCTACAAGGATTATGAAGGAAACGAACTGAAGACACTTGATGATATCTGCAAGTTCCTTGCAGATCAGGGAATCAACCATATTCGTATCCGCGTATGGAACAATCCATACGATACGAATGGAAAAGGCTATGGTGGTGGAAATAATGATGTGGCAAAAGCAAAGCAGTTTGCAGATGCATGCCGCAATGCCGGAATTAAGATGCTTGTGGATTTCCATTGCTCTGATCTGTGGACAGATCCGGGAAAACAGCAGGCACCAAAGGCATGGAAGGGTTACACCGTAGAGCAGAAAGCGCAGGCACTTACTGAATTTATAACGAATTCTTTAAATACGATTGATTCGAGCAAAGATGTCGTTGATATGGTGCAGGTCGGAAATGAGACAACAAACGGATTTATTGGAGAAACGAGCCAGACAAATATGTGTACGCTTTTTTCTGCCGGTGCAGAAGGCGTCAAAAATTATAATGAAAATGTAAAAGTTGTAATTCATCTGACAAATCCTGAAAAAGGAAAAATGACAACATGGGCAAAAATATTAGATGACAATTCTGTAAATTATGATATTCTTGCAACCAGTTATTATCCATACTGGCATGGAACTTTAGCAAATTTAGCAAAAGAATTTAAAACTGTAAAAGAAACATATAACAAGGATGTCATGGTGGCAGAGACCAGTTATGCGTATACTTTGGAAGACAGCGATGGACACGACAATACGGTACGAGTAGGAAACAATGATACAGGGAATGATACGACAGAACCATTTACCGAACAGGGACAGGCAGCTGCAATCAGAAACCTTATCAATACGGTTAATAATGCCGGAGGTCTGGGTGTTTACTACTGGGAGCCGGCGTGGCTGACAGTAGGAGATACCAGAGGACTGACCGGGGATGCATATGACAAGCAGGTAGCTGCAAACAAAGTGCTTTGGGAGGAAAATGGAAGTGGATGGGCTTCCAGTTATGCAAAAGAGTATGATGCTAACGATGCAGGAAAATGGTATGGTGGTTCTGCCGTAGACAATGAGGCAATGTTCTACCCGGATGGAACTGCAAGTCCTTCCCTGCATGTATGGAATTATGTGAAAACGGGTGCAGTATCAAATCTGGTGAGCGTAGAAAAAGTCGGTGATAATCTCAGTGATACCATTATTGCCGGAACGACATATACATTACCGGAAACATTAGAAATCACATACTCTGACAAAAAGGAAAATGCTCAGATTACATGGAATGAAGTAGATGTACAGAAGACTGATACAAATACCCCTGGAACATATGTGATAAATGGTACAGTTGCACTTCGGGATGATATTACTAGAGGTGCTTATGTGGGAAAGACAAGCGCAGATGTGCAATTGACCTTAAAAGTCGAAGAAAAGAATTTGTTTACAGACAGTGATGCGGCAGAATTCAATAGTGAAAAAAATTATGAAAAAGAGGGGAATGGATTAAAATCATTTCCATATACAGAAAATGTATATTCTGGAAAGTATGCGTTAGGATGGTATAGTACGAGTGCAGAAAAAGCTTCTGTGACATATAAAAAGAATCTTGCATTAACAAAGGGAACCTACACGTTTGAAGCGAAGGCGATGGGCGCAAAAGACGATGTAGTTGCACTTCAGATATTAGATACGGATAAACAGGTATTGTATGAAGACTCGGAGACTTTGACAGGATATACTGCTTCAAAGAGTGGCTGGCAGACACCTTCTGTTACATTTACTTTGACAGAGGACAAGGTTGTGACATTCCGTATTGCAATTGCTATGCAGGCAGAAGGCTGGGGAGCAGTTGATGCATTATATCTTCACGGAGATGGAAGTGCGGAAATCGTAGAGCCTTCCAATGGAAATGATTCCGATAACTCCGGTTCTTCCACTACTCCGGAGCAGCCAACAAACCCAACGACGCCAACCCAACCGGAGAAGCCATCCAATACAACAACTGTTACCAATCCGGACGGTACAACGACTGAGACAACCAAAGTTGATGTTCCAGCATCAGCCGGAAATAAAATGGAGGCAACGGTAAGTGTATCAAAGGATACCAACGGAAAAGTCATAGATGCGACAGCCAATGTGACAAATACGAAACCGGAAATTTCCACAGATGTTGCAGCAAAGATTGTTGAGGCAGCAGGAACAGACAGTGTTGTCATCACAACCGAGGTTACGGATGTAAAAGGAAATACAAAGTACACCGTTGCCGTTGATGCAAAGAATCTTACAGCTGGAAATACGCTTAA
>URYB01000062.1 GCA_900552085.1 uncultured Lachnobacterium sp. | reverse complement strand
TGTTTTCACCCAGGTGAGGGATTTTCCCCAGCGGTTGTACCCCCGGGTCCTGCCCCTCCCCCAGGTGCTGGAAAGCTGCATCGAGCTGGGATACCTGCCCGCCCACATCATCGCCATGCAGGGGCCTTTTTCCACAGATTTGAATGAGGCAATACTGCGTCAGTTTTCCATTTCCTGCCTTGTGACCAAGGAGAGTGGAAAAAGCGGAGGGTATCTGGAAAAGCTGGAAGCGGCAGGAAGAACCGGAGCGCGTGCTTTTGTGATCCGTGCGCCGAAAGAAGAGGGACAGACCTTTGAGGAAGTGGTGGATGCGTTGTATGAACAATATGGAAAAACGCATGCACTGCACGCAGAGAATACGGCGTCAAATCAGACGGAAATCGCGTTGGTCGGACTGGGCATGTCGGAACGGACATTGACACAGGAGGGGGCCAAAGCGGTTGCAGAGGCAGATCTTGTCTTTGGCGCAAAGCGAATGATCGCGGATGTTCCGGGAGAAAAAGAAACTTATCCCTATTATCTGGCAAAAGATATCATTCCGGTCATAAGAGAAAAAGAAGGCAAGCATGCAATCAAAGCAGCTGTACTTTTTTCCGGCGATACCGGCTTTTACAGTGGTTGTACCAAAATGCAGAAGGAGCTGGAGAAAAACGGATTTACAAAGGTTCGCATTTATCCTGGAATCTGTTCGATATCCTACCTTGCAGCAGCCATGGGAGAGACCTGGCAGGATGCGAAACTTCTGAGCATTCACGGAAGAAAAGAGGAAAGCTGGCCGGCAGAAATTTTAGACGCAGTAAATTATCATGCGAAGACGTATCTGCTGGTTTCAACAGTGGAAGATGTACAAAAGATTGGAAAACTGTTGCAGGAGGCAGAGATTTCCTGTGAAATCGTTTGCGGCAGAGATTTTGGGGGAGCGTCAGAGATTCGGACCATTGTGCCGGCAGAAGCAAAGGAGATTACAAAGGAAGGCCTATATACCTGTCTGATCCGGAATGATTCGCCGAAAAAGCGCGAACTGTTGTATAGCATTTCGGATGATGCTTTTACCCGCGGGAAAGTTCCTATGACAAAAGAGGAGATCCGTCATGTATCTCTGGGGAAACTTCATCTGACAGAGGATGCGGTATTTTATGATATCGGAAGTGGCACGGGCTCGATTGCAGTTGCGGCAGCACAGCTTTCGCCGAATATTCAGGTATATGCGATGGAGCGTAAAGAGGCAGCTTTGGAATTGATGCAGCAGAATATAGAGAAATTTCATTTGAAAAACGTTGCAGTTGTTGCAGGGGAGGCTCCGGATTCCATGCAGCAGTTGCCGGCACCGACGCATGTATTTGTCGGTGGCAGCGGAGGAAATTTAAAACAGATTTTAGAGGTTGTGTGGCAGAAAAATCCGCTTGCAAGAGTTGTAATCAATGCCATCAGCTTAGAGACGATTGCCGAGGTTACAGCCTTTTTGCAGGAACACCGGGAAGACGTGGAAAGTGAGGTCATCCAGATGCAGGTGAGCCGGGGAAAACAGGCGGGAGCTTATCATCTGATGCAGGCAGAAAATCCGGTGATGATTTTTACATTAAGGAAGTTAGCATGAGAAAACGAGGCATATTGCTGGCTGCGCCGGGGAGTGGAAGCGGAAAGACGACCATTACCTGTGCGCTTTTGGCAGCATTGAAAAAAAGAAATATTCCGGTACGGAGTTTTAAGAGCGGACCGGATTATATCGATCCGATGTTTCATTCGAGAGTGATTGGAATTCCATCGCGTAATCTGGATACTTTCTTTTCGGAAGCGTCACAGATTCAGGAGCTATATGATTATGGGGAAGAAGGGATGTTCTCTGTAATTGAAGGTGCCATGGGGATTTATGACGGCCTTGGCGGTACGCAAAAAGAGGGATCGGCATATCATCTGGCGCAGACGCTGGATCTGCCGGTTATTCTTGTGGTGGACGCACATGGAATGGGAAGAACGCTTCTTGCACTTCTTGCAGGAATACAGTCCTATGATACGGACAAACGGCTTGCCGGTGTTATTTTAAACCGCATTACCCCGGGCTTTTATGGCATCATTGCACCTCTCATCGAGGAGGAACTGCATATACCGGTGCTTGGATTTTTCCCGAAAGCGACCGATCTGCAAATGGAAAGCAGACATCTCGGATTGAAAATGCCGGATGAGATTGCTCAGTTACAGACGCAGGTAGCGCATGCGGCAGAATTGCTTGAAGCCAATGTGAATGTGGAAAAGCTTCTTGAAATGGCAGGCTGGAAGGAAGAAGAGGCAGAGGATAAGCAAGGCGCAGCCGGAAGTGTTTTTGATGCGGATGAGAAAAGCACCATACGGATTGCGGTAGCAAAAGATGAGGCATTTTGCTTTTACTATGAAGATAATCTGCGGATGCTGCACGAAGCGGGGGCGGACCTTGTTGCATTTTCGCCTTTGCATGACAAACAACTGCCAGAGAATGTACAGGGGATCTTACTTGGTGGAGGCTATCCGGAGCTGTGCGCAGAGGAACTGTCAGGCAATGTTTCGATGCGGGAATCCATTCGCGAGGCAATTGCGCAGGGGATGCCATCGGTGGCAGAGTGCGGTGGATTTATGTATTTGCATGAGACGCTGACGGATGAAAAGGGACAGACGTATCCGATGGCCGGCGCAATTCGCGGCGGATGTCATAATACGGGAAAACTGGTGCGTTTTGGTTATGTGAATGTGACAGAACAGGAAGCACATTTTCTATCACAAAAAGTGATCCGGGCGCATGAATTTCATTATTACGACAGTGATAACAATGGAGAATCCTGTGAGGCTGTCAAGCCGACGACAGGACGAAAATGGAAATGTATCCACGAGGGTGAAAATTTCTGGTGGGGTTATCCACATTTGTATTACCCATCCAATCCGGCTTTTGTGGAACAGTTTATCGGAGAAGCAAAAAAATGGAAGAAAAGAGAAGACAGGTGTAAAGCATGAAAAAAGCAATCTTGATTGTAAGTTTCGGAACGACTTATCCGGGAACCAGACAGAAGAATATTACAGCGATCCGCGAGCAGGTGCAGGCGTTGTATCCGGATGTGCTGATCGAGGAAGCGGTGTCGAGTACGATTGTTCGAAAAGCAATGCGGACGCGTGAGGATATAGAGGCAAAAAGCCCAGCAGAAGGATTAGAGGCACTAAAAGAAAAAGGTGCAACAAATGTGGTTGTACTTCCTACCCATATTATTGATGGAATTGAGAACCACCGTATGAAACAGGTGGTGCAGGAATGTGCGAAGGATTTTGCATCGATTGCAGTGGCAGATGCACTGCTTGCGACGGAAGAAGATTATGAAAACGTAGCAAAAGCTTTGTGGGAATCGTTAAAGGATGAGGTAGGAGATGCACCCCTGATTCTTATGGGACATGGAACGGAGCATGCGGCGGATGGAAGTTATGCAATCCTTGAAACTGCCATTCGTAACTATGCAGACCATGAGATTTATATTGCAACGGTCGAAGGTTCCGTTACGATCGAAGAGGTAATTGTGCGCATGCAAAAAAAGTATGCGTCATCGACAAATAAGAAAATGGGCAATCGGAGAGTGGTTGTCACACCATTCATGCTTGTAGCGGGTGACCATGCCAACAATGATATGGCAGGCGGTATGCAGGAGGCAGAAGATGGGGAACCGGAGGAAGATTCCTTTGCCGGAAAATTGCAGGCCGCAGGGTATGCACCAGATTGTATCATCCGTGGAATCGGAGAGTATCCGGCGATACGTGAAATTTATATGGCGCATTTGCGCAGCAAAACATCCGAAATATTTTCAGAGAACAATGCATGTGACTGTGAAAACACAGTGCAGCAGCCGGAAAAGGGAATGCTATATGGCATTGGAGTTGGACCGGGAAATCCGCAACTTATGACATTGCAGGCGCTTGAAACCATTCAAAAATGTGATGTGATCGTTCTTCCAGCAGTTTCGAAAGAGGAATGTTATGCTTATCAGATCGTGAAAAAAGTCTGTCAGGAAATAGATGAAAAAGCCCTGCTTTGTATGACGTTTCCAATGATCAGGGATGAAAAGAAATTAGCACTTGCGCATGAGCGTATTTACGAGGCCATCGAGGATTATCTGATGCAGGGGCAGACAGTGGGATTGCTTACGATCGGAGATCCGAGCGTATATTCCACATATATTTATATGCACAAGCGTGCAACAAAAGCGGGCTGGCCGGCAGAAATCATCAGTGGGGTTCCGGCTTTTTGTGCGGTAGCTGCCCGGTTAGGAATTCCGCTCGGTGAAAAAGAAGAAGAGATTCATATTATTCCGGGGGCTTATGAGGTGCAAAACACATTGCAATATCAGGGAACGCGCGTCTATATGAAATCCGGCAAAAAGCTGCAGGAGTTGTTAGAAATCTTACGGATGCAGGAAAAACAGGATGGTAAGACACTGGAAGTGTATGGCGTGTCGAATTGTGGTATGGACAATGAGAAAGTTTACCGGGGACTTTCGGAACTGGAAGCGGCAAAGGGATATCTTACAACCGTAATTGTGAAAGGAAACTGTGATGAAACAACAGAAGGATAATCAGGACGAAGGCCTGAAAGGAAATGAAAAAATAGAGGAAGCCATACTGGCTTTGCAGCACGAATCCACGCAGGAACAGCTTGCACATACACTTACGGTGATTCGTCGGCGGATGCGTGAAAACGGGCAGCTGATCGTGGCAGTCGAGCCATCGATTGGACAGGAACAACTGAAATTACAGGCGGTTCAGACATCGGGTGGAAAGACCTGGTGGTGCGCTTTTACCAGTTTTGAAGAGGAATTAAAAGGGGCAGATACTATGAAGTCTACCTTTCTATCGGATATTGGAAAGCTTTTTCAGACAGCACTCACAGTGCCGGAGATAGAGGGGATTATTATCAATCCGTGGAACCGTACGATTATGCTCGATAAGAAACTGATTCGCATTATTATGCCCTATAACTAGCAAATTTATTTACATGAGCATATCATAAGTATAAGTAGAAGGAGAAATGATAAAATGAGAGTAGCAGTAACATACGAAAACGGACAGATTTTTCAGCATTTTGGACACACAGAGCAGTTTAAAGTGTACGATATCAAGAATAATAAAATTGTAAATACCCAGGTTGTAGATACAAATGGACAGGGACATGGCGCTCTTGCAGGTTTCCTGAATTCTGCAGACATTGATGTACTTATCTGCGGAGGAATTGGTGGAGGTGCACAGACTGCACTTGCAGCTGCAGGAATCCAGCTGTTTGGAGGTGTATCAGGGGATGCAGATGAAGCTGTAAAGTCATATATTGAAGGAAATCTCGCATACAATCCTGATGTGCATTGTACACATCACAATCATGAAGAAGGCCACTCATGCGGGGGACATCATTGCGGCGAGAACAAGCATGGATGTGCAGGGAATCATTAATCGTATAATTCCAAATAATAAAATGCCATTATATATTGCAAAATAAAGTTTCTGCAAAAGTCCGGGACACTATGTATTTTAGTGAATACCAGGGCTTTTATGCTATGTAAACGTTTACAGTTGTGCTATAATGGGCAAAGAAAATAGAAAAAATGAGGTGAAAATCGTGCTTAAAGCGGAAAATTTAACTCTTAATGTAGATGATGAAGGCGGTAAAAAGTGTCTTCTGAAAGATATATCATTTCAGGTAGATGACGGGGAGATGCTCGTGATCACCGGACCGAACGGAGGCGGAAAATCAACGCTTGCCAAAACACTGATAGGAATCCAGACACCGGACAGTGGAAAGATTATACTTGATGGAGAAGATATCACAGATTTTGATATCAATCATAGAGCAAATGCAGGAATCGGTTATGCATTTCAGCAGCCACCGAGATTTAAAGGAATGACCGTCATGAAGCTGCTCAAGCTTGCGGCAAAGGACGAGCTTTCGGACAAGCAATGTTGTGATCTTCTGACTGCAGTAGGTCTTTGTGCAAAGGATTACATTTACCGTCAGATCGATGGAACTCTTTCCGGCGGAGAGATGAAGCGGATTGAGATTGCATCTGTGCTTGCAAAAGAACATTCGCTTTGTATCTTTGACGAGCCGGAGGCAGGAATTGATCTGTGGAGCTTTTCTATGTTGATCCAGAAATTTGAGGAGATTCACACCGAGAAAAAGCAGAGTCTTATCGTAATCTCGCATCAGGAAAAGATCATCAACATGGCAGACCGTATCATGATTATTGATGATGGAGAAATCAAGAAAATCGGCACAAAAGATGAGGTTCTGCCTTACCTTAATGGTGTGCAGAAATGCCACAAATGTGTAGAGAGACTGGAGGGAAGATCCTAAGATGGTAAAGCTTGATAATGTAACAGAAGGCGTATTAGACGTCATAAATGATAATAAATTCAGTCAGACAGGTGCTTTCAATCTGCGTGAAAACGGCACATCAATCTGCCACGGAGACAGTGAGCACATCAAGATAAAGAAAAAGACGGACAAGCCGGGCATTGATATTTATATTGATGGAAAAACAAATGGAGAGGCAGTTTACATTCCGGTAGTATTAAGTAAATCCGGCATGACAGATCTTGTATACAATGACTTTTATGTGGAAGATGGCGCGGATGTAAGAATCGTGGCAGGTTGCGGAATTCACAACAGCGGTTGCAATGAGAGCCGACATGATGGAATCCACACCTTCCATGTTGGCAAAAATGCGAATGTCCGCTATGAGGAAAAGCACTATGGTGAAGGAAATGGAACAGGTGCGCGAGTGCTCAATCCCGTAACCAATATATTTGTGGGAGAAAATTCTGTTTTCACACTCGATACAGCACAGATTAAGGGCGTGGATTCTACCGTCCGTGAGACTAATGTAGAGCTTGAAAAAGATGCAAAGCTCTATGTCACAGAGCGCCTGATGACAGACGGAGAACAGAAAGCCGAGTCCAATATTGAAGTGAAATTAAATGGAGAGGACAGCTCCGCACAGATTGTTTCTAGATCCGTAGGAAAAGGAAATTCAGTCCAGACATTCCATCCGAATGCAATCGGAAACAGTAAATGTCAGGCTCATATCCAGTGTGATTCGATCATCATGGATCAGGCTGAGGTTGGTTCCATCCCGGAGATCAGAGCGAAAAATATTGATGCTGCAATCATCCATGAGGCAGCAATCGGAAGAATCAATGATGAGCAGCTTCTTAAGCTCCGCACACTTGGACTTACCGAGGAAGAAGCGGAGGAAGTTATTATCCAGAACTTCTTAAATTAAATTAATGGTAAATAAAAATCCAGAGCGTGATATTGATATGCTATTAGGGCACATTAATATGCTCTGGGTTTTATTTTATGAAAAAAGATGAAAATTCTCGTTACTTCATATTCTTGACAGAAACAGTAAACAACAGTAAAATAAATTTAAAACAGTAAAATATAGTAAAAGACAGTAAAACATATCGAAAACAGTAAACAACAGTAAAAATGGGAGACGGGTATGCAAAATCCATTTACACTTACATTTGGAAGAAGTCCACTCGAGTCAGTAGATCGTCCGGTACAGATTAATGAGATCATAGAAACATTTACTGCGGATACAATAAACCAGCAGATGTTTATAATTACCGGAGTAAGAGGTTCTGGAAAAACAGTAATGATGACAGAAATTTCGCATAAACTAAGGAAATATGAGGACTGGGTGGTTATAGAACTTAATCCGGCAACAGATCTGTTGTCTGCAATGTTGTCGAAATTGAACAGTGATCAGATCTGTTTAGGACTCATAAAATCAGCAAAGATCGACCTGTCATTTTTTGGATTTGGAGTATCGATTGAGGGAACACAGCCGATTACTGATGCTGAGACAGCTATTATCAAAATATTGGAAAAGCTTAAAAAGAGTGGTAAAAGATTGCTTGTTACGATAGATGAAATGACAAATAGCGAGTACATGAAAGTATTTGCAGGGGCTTTTCAGATATTTGTAAGACAGGAATTGCCGGTATTTTTACTGGGAACGGGATTGTATGAAAACATTGAGGAACTTCAAAATGAGAAAAGCCTTACTTTTTTGTACAGAGCACCTAAAATCCAGCTCAAACCATTAAACAATGTAGCAATAATCAATAAGTACAAAACTATTTTTAGCATATCAGCGGAGCAGGCATCACAGATGGCCGGACTGACGAAAGGATATCCGTTTGCATTTCAGGTATTAGGGTATCTGACATGGAACAATGATGGCGATTATAATGGTGTTCTAGGAGAGTATGAACAGTATCTGAGCGAATTTGTGTATGACAAAATCTGGTCAGAACTCTCGCAGAAGGATCGTATGGTTGCAAAGGGAATTGCTGATATAAAAAGTGGAAAAATAAAAGAAATCAGGGAAGCTCTTGGAATGGAGACAAATGAGTTTAATCCTTATCGTAAGCGTCTCATAAGAAAAGGCATTGTATCAGGAGAGACGAGAGGGTATGTGTATTTTACGTTGCCACTCTTTGACGAATATGTGGTTGCCAATTATTAGAATATGGAATTGGCAGACGATAGTTACAATAAAAACAAAATACAGACAGAAAAGGAAAGAAAAAGATGGAATCAAAAGTAAAAGAAGCGGCTCAAAGAAAAATGTGTGGTTACAACTGTGCGCAGGCTGTGGCATGCACTTATTGCGAACAGGCAGGCCTGGATGAAGAAACTGCCAAAAATCTTACGCAAGGATTTGCAGTAGGTATGGGTGGCAGTATGGAAGCAACATGCGGAGCAATCATTGGAGCAGTAAATGTATTGGGCATGATCAATAAAAATCCGCAGAAAACCATGCAGAGCGCAAGAAGAATCATCAGCAGATTCAAAGAACAAAATGGCACCGTTATCTGTAAAGAACTCAAAGGAATTGCAGATGGGGTTGTCAGGAGAGAATGCATTGACTGTGTAAAGGATGCAGCATTATTTCTGGAAGACGAATTAAAATAAATGGATATCAATAGCATTATGAGTGAATATTATAAATTTTTTCAAAATAAAAAATGTGAATATTTTCCATGTCACAAAGGAATTCCGGAAGAGGATTTCAATTGTCTGTTTTGCTATTGTCCGCTCTATACGCTTGGAAAATCCTGTGGTGGAAACTGTGAATTTTTAGAAAATGGTGTCAAATCCTGTATGAACTGCGGATTTCCACATCACCGTAAGAATTATGATAAGATTACAAGCCGTTTTCAGGAAATTGTAGATTTTATGGCAGCTTCAAATAAGGAGGATGGATCGGATGAAATGTGAACTTAATCCCAGAGTATCTTCCGGTGACTGGAAAGAATTTTGCAGTCGATTTCATTTCCCATTGGAGGAGTTGCCGAATATTCAGGCAATTTATAAGGCACTTCTTCCACTGATGGAATCTTATGCGTATTACTCTTTGAATCAGGATTTGAAGGAAGTATCTTTTTCGCATTATGCTTATGGATTTGTGACACTTGGCAACGGCATGGATGAACTGTCGGAATTATATCTCAATCACGAGCAGATTCAGGAAGCTTATATTGTGGATTGCATCAGTCTTATGCTCTTATCAAAAGCCTATGAAGAGTTTGCACATGTGGTAGAAGAACAAAGCGGTCTGTATCTTACAGAATTATCTTTTCTGGGAGATACTTATTCCCTGGACCTGCTTCCACAGATTTATGAGCACCTTGCACCAGATACAATTCAGCTTACCGAAGGGCAGATGCTTCGCCCGCTTAAGACAGCAACACTCATCCTGCATCTGGATACAGAAATACATGCGGATGTCAAACAATTATGTAATACCTGCGAAAACTGCAAGAATTTTTCCTGCCCGTCCAGAAAGGCTTCGGCTCCGACATTGCCGCACACTTATGGTGCTATGCAGATTTTTCATGTAAATAAATAAGAAATATTACCATTTGACATTGGAAATTATTTTCGTTAAAATGACCGTGCGAACAGTTAGAAAACGCTAACTGCTCGCGCGTTTTTTATTTACAGCAGAATTTGCAGTGTGCAGTAAAAGCATACAAAATATTCGGATAACTTTATGAGGAAAAGGATGGAATCTATATGATGATCAACAAAAGACTGATCAATATTGTGCCGGAGAGCAAAAAATATATTGCGGGAAATGTGATCCTGCAATGGCTGTCTCTGGCGGCAAATATTGTGATGATGACGGTAATTACGACTCTTTTGGCGGCGCTTTATACACACACGGAAACGGACGCACTGCTGACGGGGACGGTTGTGGCGATTGTTGTGGCATTGGCTGTTCGTTTTGGCTGTGCCATTTTCGCATCGAAAATGAGCTACCTGTCTTCCAAAGAAGTGAAAAAAACGCTGCGAAGGCTGATTTATGAAAAACTTTTGCGTCTGGGAGCCGGTTATCAGGAACAGACAAAAACGTCCGAAGTGGTACAGGTTGTGGTGGAAGGCGTGGATCAGTTGGAAACCTATTTTGGTGCCTATCTGCCGCAGTTTTTTATGCGATGCTGGCGCCGCTGACGCTTTTTATTTATCTGTGTTTTATCAATGTGCCGTCAGCAGTTGTGCTTTTGATCTGTGTACCGTTAATCCCGGTGGCAATCGCTGCCGTGCAGACCTGGGCGAAAAAGCTGCTGGCAAAATACTGGGGACAGTACACGGCACTGGGCGATACGTTTCTGGAAAACCTGCAGGGACTGACGACGCTTAAGATCTACCAGTCTGATGGTTTTAAAAATGAGGAAATGAATAAAGAATCGGAAAAATTCCGGAAGATCACCATGAAGGTGCTGACAATGCAGTTAAATTCCATCACGATCATGGATTTTATTGCCTATGGCGGTGCGGAGCTTGGTGTCATTCTCTCGGTCAGCCCGGTGGG
>URYB01000061.1 GCA_900552085.1 uncultured Lachnobacterium sp. | reverse complement strand
AGACGATGATCAATGCTTTTGGCTGTGGATTTTCGGAAGGATATGGAAATGATTTCGACATCACAAAGCTGCGTTATGACAAGATCATTATCATGGCAGATGCCGACGTGGATGGTGCCCATATTTCCACGCTTCTTCTGACACTGTTTTATCGTTTTATGCCGGAACTTATTTTCGAGGGACATGTCTATGTGGCAATGCCGCCTCTGTATAAAGTGATTCCGTCCAAAGGAAAAGAAGAATATCTGTATGATGATGCGGCTTTGGAGAAATACCGCAGAACACATACCGGAAGTTTTACACTGCAAAGATATAAAGGTCTTGGAGAGATGGATGCAGACCAGCTTTGGGAAACCACATTAAATCCGGAGACCCGTATGATGAAACGGATTGAGATCGAAGATGGAAGAATGGCTTCTGATGTTACGGCGATGTTGATGGGAACGGATGTGCCACCTCGTAAGGCATTTATTTATGAGCATGCAAATGATGCACAGCTCGACATATAAAATTTGCAAAATTGAAAACAAAGAGAGGAACTAATTATGGAACAGAGTATCATACAGACCGAATATTCGGAGTTGATGCAGAAGTCATATATTGATTATGCCATGAGCGTTATTATATCCCGTGCGCTTCCGGATGTGCGTGATGGACTCAAACCGGTACAGAGACGTACCCTCTATGATATGTATGAACTGGGAATTCGTTATGATAAGCCTTATCGAAAGAGTGCACGTATTGTCGGTGATACCATGGGTAAATATCATCCGCATGGAGATTCTTCCATTTATGATGCACTGGTTGTGATGGCACAGGATTTCAAGAAGGGACTGCCTTTGATTGATGGACATGGAAACTTTGGTTCTATCGAGGGAGACGGTGCCGCTGCCATGCGATACACAGAGGCGCGTTTACAGCGTGTGACACAGGAAGCGTATCTGGCGGATCTCGACAAAGATGTTGTGGATTTTATGCCAAACTTCGATGAGACGGAAAAAGAGCCGGTCGTGCTTCCGGTAAAGGTACCGAATCTTCTGATCAATGGAGCAGAAGGTATTGCTGTTGGTATGGCAACTTCTATTCCGCCACACAATTTTGGCGAAGTGATAGATGGTGTGATTGCTTATATGAAGAATCCGGATATCACGACCGCGGAAATGATGCAGTATATACCGGGACCGGATTTTCCAACCGGAGGAATTGTCGCAAATAAGGATGATCTTGCTGCAATTTATGAATCCGGTATGGGTAAAATCAAAATCCGCGGGAAAGTCGAAGTGGAGAAACAAAAAGGCGGAAAAGAACATCTGGTCATCACGGAGATTCCATACACCATGATTGGTGCAAACATTGGTAAATTCTTAAATGATGTCTACAATCTGGTAGAGACGAAGGCGACAAGCGATATCGTGGATATCACGAACCAGTCTTCCAAAGAAGGTATCCGTATTGTTCTGGATTTGAAAAAGGGCGCAGATATTGACGCTTTGGAGAATCTCCTTTATAAAAAGACAAAGCTGGAAGATACGTTTGGTGTCAATATGTTAGCGGTCGCTGATGGCAGACCGGAGACGATGGGAATCGTACCGATTATCCGTCATCATGTGAAGTTCCAGTATGAGATTGCAACAAGAAAATACAACACGCTGTTACAAAAGGAATTGGACCGTAAGGAAATTCAGGAAGGTCTGATCCGCGCATGTAATGTTATCGATCTGATCATTGAGATTCTGCGTGGAAGCCGTAACATCAAAGATGCGAAGGCCTGTCTGACAGAAGGAAATACAGATAATATTACATTTAAGAATCCGGCATCCAAAGTTATGGCACAGCAGTTGAATTTTACAGAGCGTCAGGCACAGGCAATCCTTGAGATGCGTCTGTACAAGCTGATTGGTCTGGAAATTGAAGCCTTAATGAAAGAGCATGATGAGACATTAGCCAATATCAATAAATATCAGGATATTCTCGAACATCGTTCGTCTATGGCAAAAGTTATCATCAAGGAACTGCAGGCGTTCAAGAAAGCATACGGCAAGGAAAGAAAAACGGTGATTGATAACCTCAAGGAAGCCGTTGTTGTGGCGAAACAGATCAAAGAGCAGGATGTTGTATTCCTGATGGATCGTTTTGGATATGCAAAGACCGTGGATGTCTCGGTATATGAAAGAAATAAGGAGACTGCGGATGCAGAGAACCGGTGCATTTTTAAATGTAAGAACACCGATAAGATCTGTATTTTTACCGACAAGGGACAGTTGCATCTCCTGAAAGTGTTAGATCTTCCATATGGCAAGTTCCGGGATAAGGGTACACCGATCGACAATGTCTGCAACTATGACAGTAAGGAAGAGAATTTTGTATACATTACAAGCCTTGCGCATGTAAGCAGCAGTAAAGTGCTTTTTGGAACCAAACAGTCCATGCTAAAAGTGGTGGATGGAGCAGAGTTTGTGGTTGCAAAGAAGACGACTGCGGCAACAAAACTTATGGATGAGGATGAGGTTCTTACCGCGCAGGTATTAGATGGCGACGAAACACTTGTAATGGCTTCTGCAAAGGACATGTTTCTGCGCATTGACTGTGGACAGATTCCACAGAAGAAAAAGATGGCTGTGGGAGTCCGGGGTATGAAGCTTGGTGCAGGCGATGAATTGAAACATATTTATGTTCTTCACGAGGGAGAGACGAAGGAAGTGGAAGTAAAAGACAAAATGATTGCACTTCAACGTCTTCATGTAGGCAACCGCGACACGAAAGGAGTAAAGAAGTAACATGATGACATATGCACAGGCACGCAGGTTTGCACAGGAAGCTTCCAAAAGCGGAAGCGTTCTGGGACTTGCAAGTATTCGTGCACTGATGAGTGAATTGGACAATGTGCAGGAGGCACTTCCGATCATTCATCTTGCAGGAACGAATGGAAAAGGTTCTGTGGGTGCTTATCTGGCTTCAATCTTTTGTGCAGCGGGACTTTCTGTGGCGAGGTATACGTCTCCGGCGGTATTTGATCCGCTTGAAGTATTTACTTACAATGGGGAGAACATAACAGAAAGTGAATATGCAAAGGTAATGTCACAGGTAAAGGATGCCTGTGACATTATGGTATCTGTCGGAAAGGAATGTCCGACCATATTTGAGATTGAGACAGCAGCAGCTTTTCTTTGGTTTTATGAGAAAAAGCCGGACGTTGTATTGCTTGAGACCGGTATGGGTGGTGCTACAGATGCAACCAATTTAATTACACATCCGCTGGCATCGGTAATTACTACGATCAGCATGGACCATATGCAGTTTCTTGGAAACACTTTAGGAGAGATCGCAGCAGTAAAAGCAGGAATTATAAAAGAAAACTGTCCGGTCTTTTCCGCTCCGCAACAGCAGGAGGTTGTACAGGTACTGAAGAAAACAGCAGAAGAGAAGCATGCAGGGATTACCTTTGTGGATGGAGAAAAACTTCAGATTCGGGAAGAAAAGCCGGGGCAACTGGTCTTTTCCTGTTGTCTGGAGAACGGGAACGCAAAAGAACAGACAGTTTGTGAACTGACCACATCGATGGCTGGACATTATCAGATGCGAAATGCAGCACTGGCTGCAAATGTGGCATTCCAGCTTCTCACCAAAGTGAATGCAAAAGATTTCGCAGAGGAAACACAATGCGAAGGACTTGTGGCTTTGATACAGAAGGGGATTGCGGATGCCCGTTGGCCGGGAAGGTTTGAAGTCCTTGGAACGGAACCGCTTTTTGTGATCGATGGAGCGCATAACGAGGATGCGGCAAAGGAATTGGCAGCAACCATAGAAAATTGTTTTACAAATACAAAATTAACTTATATAATAGGAGTGCTGGCGGACAAGGAGTACAACAAGATGCTCCGGCTTATGAGCCCGTATGCCTGTCGCGTGTATACCGTTACACCGGACAATACAAGGGCATTGAGCGCAAAAGCACTGGCCGCTGAAGCGGAAACATATTATGAACATGTAACTGAGACTTCTTCCGTGGAACAGGCGTTAAGTCTTGCGCTGGAACACGAAGAACCGGTGCTTGCATTTGGTTCGCTGTCCTATCTGGGGCAGTTGCGCAACGCATACAAGAAGCAGAATAGGAAAAAAGATGGATAAAGATAAGATAAAGCAGGGCGTGAAATTAATACTCGAGGGTGTCGGGGAAGATGTATCCCGTGAGGGCCTTTTAGAGACACCGGATCGTATCGCGCGTATGTATGAAGAAATATTTGCAGGACTTACCGCTGATGCGGGGGAACATCTTGCAAAAAGATTTCATGTAGACAACAATGAGATGGTGATCGAGAAAGATATCACATTTTATTCTATGTGTGAGCACCATCTGCTGCCTTTTTACGGAAAAGTCCATGTGGCCTATATTCCGGATGGAGAGGTAGTCGGGATCAGCAAGCTTGCACGTACGGTAGAAGTATATGCCAGACGGCCGCAGATCCAGGAGCGTATGACGGGACAGATCGCAGATGCGATGATGGAACATTTAAAGCCCAAGGGTGCGATCGTTATGATCGAAGCAGAGCATATGTGCATGACGATGCGTGGAATCAAGAAGCCGGGAAGCAAAACCGTAACTTTTGCAACTCGCGGCATTTTTACAGAACAGGATGCATTGTGCAACCGCTTTTTTGACCTTGTGAAAAACTAGAAACAGCACCAGAAAGGATTGAAGAAATGAAAATCGGCAATAGAGAATTTGACGTGAAAAATGACACTTATGTGATGGGAATATTGAATGTGACCCCGGATTCTTTTTCAGATGGCGGAAAATTCAATAATCTGGAAGCGGCACTTGCCCACACAGAGGAGATGATAAAGGAAGGTGCCACGATTATTGATGTGGGTGGGGAATCCACACGTCCGGGTTATACACTGATTTCGGATGAAGAAGAAATCGGACGCGTTGTGCCGGTAATTCAGGCAATCAAAGAAAAGTTTGATATTCCTGTATCTATCGACACATATAAAAGTAAGGTCGCAAAAGCAGCAATCACAGCAGGTGCGGATCTGGTAAATGATATCTGGGGATTAAAATACGACAAAAACATGGCGAAAGTCATTGCGGATGCGGGTGTGGCCTGCTGTCTGATGCACAATCGTGACAATATGGAGTACACCAGTTTTATGGACGATATGCTCGCTGATTTGCGGGAGACTGTTCAGTTGGCAAAAGAGGCCGGGATTGCGGACGATAAGATCATGCTTGATCCGGGTGTCGGTTTCGCCAAGTCCTATGAGAACAATCTCGAAGCAATCCAGAAAGTCGGAAGACTGCATGAACTTGGCTATCCGGTTCTTCTTGGAACTTCCAGAAAATCAGTGGTAGGTCTGACACTTGATACAACAAAAGATGAACGCGTGGAAGGCACGCTGGTTACGACTGTGTTTGGTGTGCAGCAGGGATGCGCTTTTGTGCGTGTACATGATGTAAAAGAAAACATGCGTGCAATCCGTATGACACAGGCGATTTTAAAAGGTTGATGTTCAATGCGGGAGGAGCACGAATGGATTATATTAAAATTACGGGATTAAAAATATTTGCACACCACGGGGTGCTTCCCGAGGAGAAAAAGAATGGGCAGGATTTTTATATCAATGCCCGTCTTTTCTATTCTATGAAACAACCGGGAAAGACCGATGATTTGAATTATGCAATCAATTATGCACAGGTGTGTGCATTCATGACAGAGACATTTACTGCGCAGAGCTTTGATCTGATCGAGGCAGCAGCGGAGCATCTGTGCCATGCAGTATTGCTGGAATTTTCCACTCTGGAAAAGATAGAGCTTGAACTTTGCAAACCACATGCACCGATTGGACTGCCGTTTACGGATGTATCGGTCAACATGACCAGACAGTGGCATAAGGCGTTTGTTGCAGTCGGATCGAACATGGGTGATTCCGGCGAATTGATCACAAATGGATTAAAGGAACTGGAAAGCTGTCCGGATATCCGGGGCTTTAGGAAATCATCTCTGATTGTCACAAAACCATATGGTCCGGTAGAACAGCCGGATTTTCTCAACGGATGTGTTTCTTTTGAGACACTTCTCGATCCGGAAGAACTTCTTGTACTTTTACACGAGATCGAGGCGCATGCCAACCGGGAGCGCAAGATTCACTGGGGACCACGCACGCTTGATCTGGACATTATTTTCTATGATAAGCTGGTGTATGAGAGTTACGATTTGATCATTCCGCACGTTGATATGCAAAACCGCACATTTGTATTGCAGCCGTTGGCGGAGCTTGCGCCGAATGAAAGACATCCGGTTCTTGGGCTCACAGTAAGCCAGATGCTGCAGGCACTGGAAGAAAACGCACAGTAGATGCAGTGCAGGACAGAAAAAAGAAACAGGAGAACAGACTTGAAGGCAATATTATTTGATCTTGATGGAACACTTATCGATTCCTCGGAAGGCATTACAAAATCCGCACAGTATGCGCTGGCACATTACGGCATCGAAGAAACCGATTTAAAAAAGCTGTATTTCTTCATCGGGCCACCTTTGTCCGTGACGTTTCAGACGCACTACGGTTTCTCGGAGGAACAGGCGTATGAAGCAGTGCAGGTATACAGAGAACGTTATAACAAAACCGGCATTTTTGAATGTAGCCTTTTCCCGGGCGTGGAGACATGCATTCGTAAGCTGAAAGAAAGTGGATATATGATCGGCATGGCATCTTCCAAGCCGGAAGAATCCTGCAAGCGAATCTTAGATCATTTTGGGATTCTGGATTTGTTCGATGATGTGGTAGGAGCTACATTCGACGGAAGAATCGATAAAAAAGGAGAAGTATTAAACGAAGTGATGCGTCGCTGGAGCGACATTCCAAAGGATGAGATGTGTCTGATCGGGGATACAATGTTTGATGTGGAAGGCGCAAATCTGGTAGGAATCCCATGTTATGCGGTAAGTTTTGGCTTTGGAGATGTCGGTAAGATGCTGGCGGCCGGGGCAGTAGATGTCTGTGATGACATGAAGGATTTGCAGAGTATCATTGAAAAACATTGTTCATAAAGGGGAGGATGTGTATTGATGAAACAGAAAAAGAATATATTCGTGCAGATCTGGTATGTGGCGTATCCGCTTCTTTTCTATTATGCTGTGGCGCTGATCGTGATGTCGTTATGTCAGTGGCTGTTGGGTAGTGATGACGAACATTTTGTAATGTGCCAGCTGGTATCGACTGTGATTACAATTCCATTTATGATGCCGTTTTACCGGTCGGCAAATTATTTTGATTTTTCTGTTGTGAAATCATCCGATGACCAGGCGAAAAAGAAAAGCAGGCTGCCGGAGGGATGTATAAAAAATATTATCTTTTCGGTGATCATTGTTTTGTGTATCAGTTTTGCATTGAATAATCTGATTTCCATGACACCGCTCGTTGAGTGGTCAAAAGGATATCAGCAGGCGAATGCAGGATTTTATGGAAGTACGTTGGGACTGGAAATTCTCAGTTCAGCAATCTGTACACCGATTTTGGAGGAAATGGTTTTCCGTGGCATTTTGTTTGGAAGAATTCGTGGCATGATGGCAAAGATTCCTGCGGTATTGGTGTCAGCACTTATTTTTGCAGCGTTGCATTTTAATATTGTACAGTTTATTTATGCATTTCTTTTGGGAATCGTTCTTGCACTTTTGATGGAAAAAGCAGGACATGTGTATGCTGCAATTGCCGGTCATATGGCAGCCAATCTTCTTGCGGTATTGCGCACAGAACTTGGGCTTTTTTCCAATATGACGGACAAAAGCATCGGAGCATGGGTGATTTCGGTTCTCGTGCTTGTTGTGGGAATTGTTGTATTGTACTGGCATTTGCAGAAGGAAAAGGAGGCATAGCGTGGATTATCAGAAGCTGGAAAACAGTCTGATCGATGTCATCAAAGAGGAACAGGCAAAGCTTGGGTATCGTAAGGAAGAAATTCGTCTGTATTACCCGCTTGGTTCGTTGAATCATTTCTTTGATACGAATGGAAATGAAGAAGAGATGACAGAGTTGCTAAAGGGATTCGCGGCATATACCAAAGAACGTCTTGGTGAAGTGCGTTACAGTAATCGCGGGGAGCGATTTTGCTTTTTCATTCCTCCCGAGGGAAGTGAATACGTGCATATTCATACACCCGAAAAGGAATTCATTAAAGAACTTGTTGCGCTTGTGGGAAAGCATGGCTGTACCATGGAAGACATCCGGACACTTTTTTTGCAAACGGAAAAGAAGATACACCGGGAAGCGATTGACAATGGAGAATTTGATGAACTGATCTATTTTGAAGATGACACAGAGGATCCGTATTATTATTGTTTTAAGGATGAGGGATGTCATATTATTTATCATCGCTTTCTGCCGGAAGATTATGCAGATTTTGAATTTTAAATTATTGTATTTCATAGGAAACGCTGTGGGCTGTTGCTCAGAGTATAGTGGAGATAACAATGTTGGAGTTTGGACAATATGAGATAAAAGAAAATCCCAATCCAGAAAATGATATCTATACAGATTATGAGCGATATTCCGGAAAAGTGGAAGCGTTTTTCGTGTATGTGACGAAAATTATTTTTACAATCGCCTGTTTGTGGTTAGCGGAAATTTGTTTACGGAATACAATAAAAGGTGACGAATTCAGAGTTACTACTTTTCTTTATGGTATATTGTGTCTGTATGGTGGAATGAATAGTTTTAAAGCGATTGGATACGAGACACGGAAGGAAAAAAGAAGAAAGCAGACGATTGTACGTGGAAAAAAATATCCGGGTGTGATCATAAAAAATGACAGGGTGCAGGAAAGTGGATTTCGAGGGCATACAGTAATAAGATATAAACTTACAATAAAGTATAGAGATACTACCTGTCAGATGGAGAGTGCTGACTGGAATCCGGCACTGGTACTGGAAAATCCATATTGTGATGTCTATGAGTACGAAGGGCAGATTGTTGTAACCAATTTTTGCGTAAGAAAAGAATATATCAAAGAGTCAAAGCAGATTTTGGATTATGCAAAAGCAAAAGCAGATACAGGCGATGTTGGACATGAGAAGAAAGTAGAAAACGAAAGAAAGCTACAGGAGAAAATCAAAAAACATTTTAGAAGGATAAGTCATAAATCAGGAAAATATTCTGGTTTATGGCTTATTTTTTTGCTTGCTTTACAGGAATTTTACAATCTTTTACATGTGCCTGATAACACAAAAAAGCGAAAAGAGATATGATATTTTATGAAAAGGGAAATATAATACCAAAATAAAGGAGTGCGTGTGCATGGTAAAAATTTATGTGATAGATACCAACGTTCTGATTCAGGCCCCATATGGATTGCATTGTTTTGAAGATAATCAGGTGGTACTTCCGGTCGTAGTGCTCGAAGAACTGGACAATCTGAAGAAATCGGATGGAGAGATCGGCGCAAATGTCCGCAGAGCGATTCGTATGTTAGAGGAATTACGATTACAGGGTGATTTGATTGAGGGCGTAACTCTTCCGGGAGGAGGAACATTGCGTGTGGAGTTAAATTATAAAGATGTGGAACTTCCGCCGGATCTTCTGGATACCAAGAGTGATAACCGGATCTTGAAAGTCTGTATGGGGTTGTCGAAGGAAAAACAATTGTTCCGCAATTATATGAAAATGAATTTGTGATCGTACAAAGTGATCAGTCTGCGAAGAAAACCCAGCCTGGCCGTGTGGAACACAATGTCATACGTAAACTGGAATATCGCAAGGCACAGCCGTATGGTGTGAGTCTACGTAATGCAGGACAGTATTTTTTGCAGGAGGCACTGATGCAGCCAGCCGATAAAGCGCCACTTGTAATTGTCAAAGGTATGGCAGGAACGAGTAAGACCTTTTATTCGCTTGCCGTGGGATTGGAAAAAATGCTAAATAATCCAACGGGAGAATATCGAAGAATTATAATCTGCCGTCCGAATGCGCAGTTTGATGAGGATATTGGATTTTTGCCAGGCGATGAGCAGGAAAAGATCAGTCCGCTCATGCGGCCGATTATGGACAATCTGGAGCAGTTGATTGACTCGAATGAACAGAGCCGCTATGAAAATGAAGAAGAACTGCAGGATAAAGTACAGGAAGTGTTTGACCGCGGAATCATTCAGGCAGAAGCAATGAATTTCATCCGTGGAAGATCCATTGTAAAAACGTATCTTATCATTGATGAAGCGCAGAATATGACACCGAATCAGATTGATCGTCCGTTTTTGGATGAGCGAACCAATGGACTCAGCTATGCGGCAGAGCATATGAAAGGAAGTCCGTTCTGCTGGCAGGTTACACTGACGGCGGAAGAATGTGAGAGATCAAGACTGGCGGCGGATGCGATTACCAGAATGTAGTAAGGAGACAAAACAGAAAACATGAAAGAGAACAAAAAAGAGAGTAAAAAAGATAACAAGCAGGACAAATGTGCCTATTCTTATGAGGCGATAAAAGAGGATGAAGAAATCAATCTGTTGATTGAAAAAGGAAATCAGGTGCTGAGAGAACTTGGATTTACAGAACATTCCACCAAACATGCCGCAAAGGTAGCGCAGGAGGCTGCCCGTATATTGAAAGAACTGGGATATAGCGCGCATGAGATAGAACTCAGCAAAGTAGCCGGATATATGCAGCGCTTGGCTCTCATCTTCAGATCAAAAAAGAAAAGAAAGTCATCCAGATGGAACTGGAGATGGATGACAGTATGTGTACAGTGATGGATTATTTTGAAATTTTCCTGCAGCGCATGCTGATGTGTAAGCGTGCGGCGGAAGTGTTGGGATGCCGGTTTAAGTTTCTGGTTAATGGAAACAAGTTGTGCTGATACCAAAAAATAATAAAAGTGAATGCGTCATACAGCCCCCGGCAGTTGCTCAATGTCATTAAGTTAAGATGACAGGCGTAATCGCCTAAAACAAATGGCAGGAAA
>URYB01000060.1 GCA_900552085.1 uncultured Lachnobacterium sp. | reverse complement strand
CAAAAAGGAGGAAAAATTATGTTAACATCATTGGCACTTATCTTTCTGGTTGGGCTGGCAATGGGGGCAATTTGCCAGAGACTGAAGCTTCCGAGAATCATAGGAATGCTCATCACAGGAATTGTGTTGGGACCGTATGTGTTGGATTTCCTGGATCCTTCCATTTTGTCAATTTCAGCGGATCTGCGGAAGATGGCATTGATCATTATACTGCTGAAAGCCGGATTATCGCTGGACCTGAATGATTTGAAAAAGGTGGGAAGACCGGCAATTATGCTGTCATTTGTACCGGCATCGTTTGAGATTATTGGCTATGTATTGCTTGCGCCATGGATTCTGGGAATTACCCATGTAGAGGCGGCTGTCATGGGCGCTGTGCTGGCAGCAGTATCTCCGGCGGTAGTAGTCCCGCGTATGGTAAATCTGATGGAATCAAAATATGGCACCGAGAAAGCAATTCCGCAGATGATCATGGCTGGGGCATCCTGCGATGATATTTTTGTGATCGTATTGTTTACGACATTTTTGAGCATGGCACAGGGCGGAAATGCGGATGTATTGGATTTTGTAAATGTGCCGGTTTCTATTGTGCTTGGAATTCTGCTGGGTGCGGTCGTGGGTTATGGGCTGTATCTGTTTTTTGAGACATCTTATGCGCATAAACATTGCGTGCGAAACAGCACAAAAGTCATTATCGTGCTTGGCGTTTCCTTTTTGCTTGTTGCAGCAGAAGGATGGCTGGAAGGAAAAGTGGCAGTTTCCGGATTGCTGGCAGTCGTAAGTATGGCATGTGTGCTGAAGTTAAAAAGTACGGCATTTGTTTCGAAACGGTTGTCAGAAAAATTTGGAAAATTGTGGATTGCTGCGGAAGTCATTTTATTTGTATTGGTCGGTGCAGCAGTGGATATCCGTTATACCTTGCAGGCAGGATTGGGTGCAATTGTTATGATTTTGCTTGCATTGCTTTTTCGTGCATGTGGTGTATTGCTTTGTGTTGCAAAGACCAATCTTTCATGGAAAGAGAGCGCATTTTGTGTGATCGCATATATGCCGAAAGCGACCGTGCAGGCCGCAATCGGCTCGGTTCCCTTAGCAGCAGGGCTGGCATGTGGAAAGATTGTGCTGTCGGTAGCGGTTATGGCGATCATCATTACGGCACCGCTTGGCGCGTTTGGAATCGATCAGACATACCGGAAGTTTTTACAGTATGAAAAATAATCAATTATTTACGAATCTGTTTTGCAGCTTCTACCATATTTCTTAAACTTGCATCGGTTTCCGGAACCCCGCGGGTCTTTAAACCACAATCTGGGTTTACCCACAGTTTTTCTTTGTCGATTTTGGTTAACATAAGGTTGAGTGCTTTGACAATTTCCTCAACGGATGGAACACGAGGAGAGTGGATGTCATACACGCCCGGTCCGACTTCCGTCTCGAAATGATGCTCGCGCAGAGAATCGAGAATCTGCAGATCCGAACGGGAAGCTTCAAAGGTAATGACATCAGCATCCATATCATCGATTGCAGGAATGATGTCCGTAAACTCACTGTAACACATATGTGTGTGAATCTGTGTTTCCGGTTTGACACCACTGTGTGTCAGACGGAATGCAGGGATGGCGAAATCCAGATATTCGCTGTACCAGTCTGATTTGCGCAGCGGAAGCTTTTCGCGCAATGCTGCCTCATCAATCTGGATCATTTTAATGCCGTTTGCTTCCAGATCAAGTACTTCGTCACGGATTGCGAGAGCAATCTGGGAAATCGACTCCTTGATGGAGATATCTTCGCGCGGGAAGGACCAGTTTAAAATGGTTACCGGTCCGGTAAGCATACCCTTCATGATTTTCTTTGTAAGGGATTGTGCATAGACCGACCAGTCAACGGTCATAGGCTTTTCGCGGGATACATCACCCCAGATGATCGGTGGCTTTACACACCGGGTACCGTAAGACTGCACCCATGCTTTTTCCGTGAAAAGGAATCCGCCTAATGCTTCACCAAAATATTCGACCATATCATTTCTCTCATATTCACCGTGAACCAGTACATCCAGACCAATCTCTTCCTGACATTTTACGCAGTCTGCAATTTTCTTTTTATTGAATGCTTCGTACTCCTGCTGCGTAATCTCACCTTTACGGAATGCGCTGCGGTTGGCTTTTACATCTTTGGTCTGTGGGAAGGACCCGATCGTAGTGGTCGGAAATTCCGGAAGACCAAATTCTTTTTTCTGTAATGCCTGTCGTTGGCTTCTCTTAGGCAGACGTACATAATCTGCTTCGGTTACATGGAACAGACGATCCTTTACAGCCTCATTATGACAATCTCTTGGCTGTGCGAAAAGTTTCTGATTATTCTGATATGCTGCATGTACTGAATAGTCAGAAGTGTCAGCAAGAATACTCAGCTCATGAAGTTCCTCTAATTTCTCTTCTGCAAAAGCAAAATAAGAAGTAAATGTTTGTGAAAGTTTATGCTCATGCTTTAAAGTATATGGAACATGAAGCAGAGAACATGAGGTTGATAATACAACGGAAATGCCTTTCTCCTGTAAGCCGGTAAGGGCTTTGAGTGTTTTATCGTAGTGGTTTTTCCAGATATTTTTTCCGTTAACGAGTCCTGCAAACAAGAGCTTTTCTTTTGGAAAACCGTAAGTTTCAATGAGAGAAACTGTCTGCTTTCCTTCGATGAAATCCAGACCGATGCCAGCAAAATCCATTTGGATCAGGTCTGCATAAATATCTCTTACATCTCCGAAATAGGTCTGTAAAAGAATCTTGCCTATTTTCGCACAAGGAAGGATCGCATCATACAGTTTGTGGAAAAGCGCAATATCATCAGCGGTCATATCCTGTACCAGACCAGGCTCGTCAAACTGGACCCATGCAATTTCAAACTCTTCACATTTTTTAATAAAATCCTGATATGCCTTGATTGCTGTATCTACGAAATCCGTAAGCTTCTTCTCGCCGGTATAGCGGCAGTGCTTCAGTAAGGTGTATGGTCCGATAATGATTGGTTTTGTTACAATACCGAGCGCTTTTGCTTCGTTGTATTCTTTCCATGGCTTTTCTCCGACAAGCTGAATATCGGTGTCATCCTCAACTTCTGCAACGATGTAATGATAGTTGGTGTTGAACCATTTTTTCATGGCAAGCGCCTTTACATCACCAGACTCACCCTGATAGCCTCGCGCCATTGCAAAATAGGTATCCAGTTCTGTAAGCTGCAGTTCTTTGTAACGCTTTGGAATAATGTTGAACAAAGCGGCGGTGTCAAGAAAGATATCATAAAAAGAAAAATCGTTGCTTGGAATGTAGTCGATTCCGGCGGACTTCTGTGTTGTCCAGTGGATTTTTCTTAAATTTTCTGCTGTGTCTAAAAGTTCCTGAGTATTAATTTCTTTACGAAAGTACTTTTCACATGCGAACTTTAACTCGCGTAAAGTTCCAATTCGTGGAAAGCCGATGACTGATGTCTGCATTGTTTCCTCCTCCAAAATATAAATCTAAAAGTTGCATTCATTATATTTTTTTGAGAACGGATTGTATAATACTTAAAAGCGTTGCTTGTTCATAGTTTCAAACTATGAATGTCAAAAAGCAAAATGCATCAGAAATTAAAAAAATCTTAACCTCTGCAATGTTGTTGTTTCCCCATAAATGCATTATACTCAATTTATAGTTAGATATTGATAGTATCAAGTTTTCTACGAAAACTTGATATATAGGGGGAACAACAATGAGTCAGATTTATGAAAATGCAAGGGCAGTCATGGACGAAGTAAAACGCGCCGTTACCGGCAAAGATGACTGCATTCAGAAAGCTTTCGCGGCAATTCTCGCGGGAGGTCATATCCTAATAGAGGATGTGCCGGGTGTTGGTAAGACAACCCTGGCAATCGCTTTTTCCAAGGTCATGGGCCTGGAAAATCACAGAGTACAGTTCACGCCGGATGTCATGCCGGCAGACATTCTTGGATTTAACATGTATCAAAAGAATACAGGAGAGTTTGTGTATTATCCGGGAACAATTATGTGTAATCTGTTTCTGGCAGATGAGATCAACCGAACTTCTCCAAAGACACAGTCGGCTTTGCTCGAAGTTATGGAAGAAGGCAGGGTAACCGTGGATGGTGTCAGCCGTGAGGTTCCGAAGCCTTTTATCGTTATGGCAACACAGAATCCAAAAGGAAGCGCCGGCACACAGCTTTTACCGGAGTCCCAGCTGGATCGTTTCATGATCTGTATGAGCATGGGCTATCCGGATCTGGAGAGCGAGATTGCCATTGCAAAAGGCAAAAGTACCGCTGCGGGATTTGGCGAACTGCGGGCAGTTCTGCAGGCGCAGCAGCTGGTGGACATGCAGGCACAGGTGGAGAATATGTATGTTCATGACAGCATTTATGCGTACATTACAAACCTGATGAACAAGACGCGAAACAGTAATTACATTGAACTTGGTGTCAGCCCGCGAGGAACGATCGCCTGTGTGCGCATGGCGAAAGCCTGGGCATTTCTTCAGGGGCGGGAATATGTGATTCCATCCGATGTTACCGATATTTTTATGGATGTTGCAAAGCATCGTATCGTGCCGAATACCAAGGCGCGGGTGGCACATGTGACGGAAGAGGCGATTTTATCCCAGATTATAGCGGATACAAGGCAGCCGGCATCATATATGGAAAAGGTGGATTAGCGTGATTAGTTTTGTGATCGGGGCATTGGTTACGGTTTTTACATTTTATATCGCACTTATTTATTCGAGCGTGACAATTGGATTGCTTGGCTTTGCCGAAGCAATTCTTTTGGTGCTCGCTTTTTTATTTTTACTCTGGTATCGCAGAAAAATTGAGGCGGATATACAAATCCCGATCGCGGTCGCGGAGCCGGGGGAAAAAGTGCGGCTTACGCTTGCGGTTAGGAACCAGAGCCGTATCAGCTGTATGAAAATTAAATATCAGATTACCTGCGAGAATGCTTTCATTGGAAAAAGCGAACGTGCCTGGCAGAAAGGTGCACCGGTGTATCACGGAAAAAATGAGTATCAGCAGGTGATATATCCGGAATATGCGGGAAATTATGAATTTAGGTTAAAGAAGATCAAAATTTATGATCTGACCGGCATTTTCTGCATAACAAAGAAAGTCGGTCGATCATGCAATGTTATGATTTTCCCGGAACTGATCAGTGTCGGTGTGCATGTATCGGAACACACGCGCAACTTTTTCGGAGAGGCAGAAATCTATGATGATTTTCATCCGGGAGATGATCCGAGCGAAATCTTTGGTGTGCGTGAGTTCCGTGCAGGTGACAAAGTGCAGAGCATTCACTGGAAATTAAGTACAAAATCGGATGATCTGCTCGTGCGGGAAAACAGCCAGCCAAAGGCCTGCCCGCTTGTGTTCCTGCTGGAGCCGCCGAACAGCAAAAAGAAATGGAAAAAGAAGAAGGGCAAAACCCAAAATGAAGAGAAGTTTCTTACAGTGGTGGCAGGAGTTGTGTTTTCCCTGATGGATGCAGCCTGTCCGCACTATGTGGCATGGTACAGTGTAAGCCGAAAAGATGTTGTCCGTATCCGGATTGATGATGAGGAAAGCTTTTACATGTTTTTATGTTACTACCTCGCAGATGGCTATATGGCGGCACCACAGCCGTTATCGGTAATGTACAAAGAAAAATATAAGCGGGAGAATCTGTTGTATACAATGTATTTGGATGCTTCCATGCATTTGATCCTAAATGACAAAGAGATTCTTTCATTAGATGATAAAGACTGGAAAGAAAAGATGGAAACCATGGAATTAATGTTATGAGAAAAAATACAATGCAAAAAACAAACAAGACAACCGAATATGTATTTGCAGAAAACTGTGCGGGCGCGGTTCGAAGTTTCATGGCAACGGTATTGTTGTTTTATGGAATGGTGTTTTTAGCGACCAGCATTCTTGAAGAGTGGACAATTTCCAAATCCGCATTTGTGTGGATTCAGGTATTTCTGTTTTTGGCAATTGTGTTGTTTCACGTGGCACCGCTTTGCGGAAAATATGAGGCGGTATGGTCGGTGGGAACAGAACTTGTTTATATTCTTGGATCAGCACTCTATTTCTGGAAAAATTTTTCACATATGAAAGAAGGGTATCAGGCTCTGTACAGCAGCTATCTGATTCCATGGAATGCTTATTACAAAAGCAATATACAGGGATACGATGCAGATATGACCTATCTGCCACTTGCGTTAGGGTTTACCCTGTATCTTCTTCTGATGTTCTGTGTGATGCTGCGTTATATGACAAAGCAGAAGTTGTTTCTGTTGTTACCGGGGATCACGATCCTGAGTGCAGGACTGCTTGTGAATGCGCTGCCGTCCTGGAAAGGGTTTGCATTTTATTTCGCGGGTCTGCTTCTTCTGTTCTCCGGTCCATATGCAAGTGAACGTGTTGCATTCCGGGCAAAAAAGGGGGGACACAAAAAGCAGGAACATGTATTTTTCCGGCAGATGATCTCGTTGGGATGTACGGCAGTGATCGCAGTCGGAATTGTTTTGATTGGCGGAACCGCGTTCGTCCGTCCGGCCGAAGCAATTGCGAAAAATGGAAAACAATTTTATCTTTTACAAACACAGCTGGAAGAAAGACTGAAGAATATCGGACCGTCTTATATCGAAACGAATAAGGCACAAGTCGATAACCACACGCCGGAATATTCTGACCGTAAAATACTTACGATCCGCGCGGGAAAAAAGCCAGATACCAATTTGTATCTGAAGGATTTCTGCAGTAGCAGATATGTGGATGGTACGTGGAAACCGTTGGATGATTCTTATGAAAGGGAAGCAAAAAAAGCGGGCTATGATCCGGATCATATTGCGGTCCTGCTGAGCCAGAATGTCTACGAACAGTCGCAGGGAAATGACAATATTGATAGGCGGACAACCTATGAAATCACCTATGAAAATACATGGAGTTCCAATGCACTTGTGCCATATTTTATGGATCTGGCAGACAGTAAGGATACTGTGTGGGTAGACAAGGATGCTGTGGTCAAAAAGAAGCGAATGAAATCTTCTGTTAAGGCAGAGGGACTGAGGCAAAATACGAAGATGGATGAGAATGCGCAGTATTTTGCTTGGGTCGAGTATAAAGAGGATCCGGATGCAATGAGCTGGTATGATACGTATGCATATAATCATTATGCGAAGCCGAATGCTTCTGCGACCGATGGAGTGATCCGGTATGCAAAGGCGGTTCTGGAAGACAGTTATATGGATTCGGACTGGTACACGGCACGAAAAGATTATGTTGATGCTGCATATTATGGGGAACAGGATTTTGCATCGGAAGAAGCGATGATGCAATATGTGAATATGTCAAGGCTTGATCTGGCAAGAAGTGTAAAAGACATATTAAATACCTATAAACGTTACAATTTGTATTTGGATGATCTTGCACCGGGAGAGGATGCGGTAGCATACTTCTTAGAGGAAGGAAAAGAAGGATATTGTATGCATTTTGCAAGTGCTGCAACCCTGATTTTGCAGGAACTTGGTGTGCCGGCGCGCTATGCATCCGGTTATATTGTAAAAAGAGAATCTTTTAAGGTGCAAAAGGATAGAAGCTACGCAGCGGATGTCATTGATCGAAACGGGCATGCATGGGTGGAAATTTATCTGGATGGCATTGGATGGATTCCTTACGAAGTGACACCGGGATATGGTGGAATCAATGCAGAAGTACCGACAAGTGAGGAAAGCCAGAAAGACCTGAAGGCAGCCCATGATAAGAGAAAAGATGCGACCACATCAAGCGAGTCTGTGGACACAGAAACACAGCTTACAGAGGAAACACAGACACAGGATTCGCAGACGCAAATGACGCAGCAATCTACGCAGGAACCAGGGGAAAATGGAACCGGAGGCGGCAAAGCGCTGTCACAGGGACAGAAAATTGCAACTTTTGCAATTGGTATTCTCATCATTCTTGTTGTGCTGGTACTTGTGCTGTATTGTGTTGTACGATTGCAGAGAAATTATAGAAATGTCCTGTTAAAAGAGCTTCACAAAAAGCAGAATATCCGCGCAGTAAAAAGAATCAACCGCAGAATATACAAAAATGTGCGTAAGCTTGTGCCGGCACAATTTTCATCAATGACAGATGCGGAATATGAGGCGCGTCTAAAGAAAATGTATCCGGCTGTTTCTAAAGAAGATTGGGAGCAGTACATGCGTATTGCAAAGAAAGCAGCATTCTCTCAGCTCGCAATTAGTGAAGAGGAAGTTCGCTTTTGTTATCATATTTATAAGACGTATCGCAAGAAGAAGCAAGATGCGCGTATCATAACGAAGAAAAGAATTGCTCTTATAATCAGCGTATTATGTGTTGTTTTTTTACTGGTAGCATATGGCCTTAATAAGAATAATGGGGATAAGAAAACCATAAAGGGAAATGTAAAAACATATTACGAGATGAAAGATGGAACGTGGATTTGTGATGATATTACTTATAAATATCGTCTTGAGATAAAGGGAAGAATGCCAAATGCAGCAGGCGATTCTACATTTATCTATCTAAGCAATAGAAAGAATATTTCATTCGAACAAGCATGGCGGGCAAGCGGACTGGGTAGTTTTTCGGAAGATGAGTTTAATGTTATTGACGCAGTTTTGGTTGAAATGATTGATGAGTGATAATTTTATAATCTGAATATTTACCAAAGGAGATGCCAGTGAATAAAATATTTAATTCTGTTGATGAGACAATTTCATTATTTATAACAAAGCTTTCTGAATCAACAGGATTTAAGTACATAAAAAGCCGTAGAGCTTTGAAAAAAGTGGTGGGATCAATTGTATTTGAAGTATTGTTCTTTTCTTCCAAGTGGAATGAAGCAGGAAAAAGTATTGAAATAAATGCAGATTTTTGCGTTTCATACAAGAAATATGGAGCTGCGTCTACGATACATAGTATCATTGCGGAAAAAAGCCTTCAAGAAAAGAATAGTTATTGGTTTGATATATCTACAGAGGATAAATTTGAGGCTGTTTTAAATTTATTCGACAAAAAACTTCATGCAACAGCTGTAGATCTTGCTGATAGATTTGCAAAGGATATCGACGGAGCATGCCAATATCTTCTTGAGGAAGTTTTTGATGATTATAATGTTGCGCTGGATTTTCTGGATGAAATGTTGGGAACAGTCAGGATTATGTATCGTATCAGGGAAATATCAGATTCATTAAGTGATACTGAATATCAGCAAATAAAAGATTATAGAAACGGTGCAAGGAATGTGCAATGGATGTTGAACCGGTGTGATCTGCACCATAAATTAACAAACAAAACTCATATCACGATTAGGAGATTATATGGGAGATTGGATTAATGTAAAAGCCAAAGATGTAATTACGATTTTGGAAAAAGCAAAAACAGGCTTTCCATGGGGAAATTACCCAGATGAGAAATACAGATGTTTGATATTTTGGTATAAAAATAGAATCAATATGACGGTAAACGAGTTTTACAACTCAAATGAAGAGACATATTCTTGCTGTCGCTTTTACACAACAGAACTTTGTCTTACAATAGATGAATATAATAAAATATCTGATGAGCAACTGGCATCAAAAGCTTATAATGCCTGGTGCACTGGTGCTCGATAAATTGGAATTGACCGAGCTGAAAGCGAGGGATACTTCTTGTCCGAATGGCAAGAAGGTGGAAGAGATACAGTATATTCTTGAACAAGTTCAAGAATCATTGCACGTAAAAGAGCTCACTCAATTCAAATTTCGCTCTACGGAGCGTAGAATCCGCATAAATTCACCATATTCTACGCTGTGTGGGTGTGATTGATAATCAAATCATAGGATAATCAGATCAGAAAGGAGGAAAACGGATGGATCAAATCAAGATTGGTAAATTTATCGCTGATGAAAGAAAACGAAAAGGATATACACAAAAAAAGCTTTCGGAAAAATTAGAAATCAGTGATAAAACAATTTCGAAATGGGAAAGAGGAAATGGTTTTCCGGAAGTATCATTGCTGTTGCCATTATGTAATGAACTGGAGATAACAGTTAATGAACTACTATCTGGTGAAAGAGTATCAGAAGAAGATTATCTGAAGAAAGCGGAGGAAAATATGGTGAATTTAGTCAGAGAAGCTCAGGAAAGTAAAAAGAAAATTGTCCTATCAGCAATGGTGGCAGGGCTTACAATTATAGCGGCAATCCCATTATTTATTTTGTCGGGAATGTTGGAGATGGAGAACTGGATTAGAGTTCTTCTTATCATAATAGGTTTTATTGTGACAGTAGGAGGAATTGTAATTGCCTGTGTCCTTGATATAGAAGCAGGAGCCTTTGAGTGTCCCGAATGTAATAATAGATTTGTTCCAGATATGAAGTCATATATTATGGGACCTCATACAATTACAAAGCGAAAATTAGTATGTCCGTATTGTGGTGCACATAAATATTGTAAGAAGGTTCTTACAAAGTAAAACTGAATTTTTATCGGAAAAAGCAATAAAAAGAAATCGCATAGATACGGGAGCTGTGGTATACTGTGTCTATGCGGATTTACAATAGTCTAAGAACAATGTATTGGAGGTAAGGCAATGAAATTTGAACTGCTTGCAGATAGTATTAAGCAAATAAATGATAAAGCAAGTTCAGCAGCAAAAAGTGCTGTAAATCAGCTCATGACATTGCGAAATTGGGCGATAGGCTATTATATAGTCGAGTATGAACAAGATGGTAGTGATAGAGCTGAATATGGTTCTCAGCTTTTGAAAAAATTGGAAAACAGCCAGATCAAAAGGGAATGAACTATACGCTTTTTAAGGCATGTAGACAGTTTTATAAAGTATACCCTCAAATCGGTTCGACAGTGTCGAGCGAATTTAAATTACCAGATTTTGAAAAAAGTTCGACAGCGTCGAACGAATTTGTAACAGATCCGGATGTTTTACTCTGAAACAATTACTTCCGGGTAGCCAAAAAAGCGCAGACTACCCCTATCA
>URYB01000059.1 GCA_900552085.1 uncultured Lachnobacterium sp. | reverse complement strand
TTTTGCGTGACGTTCGCGGATGACTCGAATATCGTGAATCTGCATAACTGGTCCATGGGAAGTTTCTCTGGTATGACATGGGATAATATCCGGATGATGGCAGTGCTTGTGGGAATCACGATTGTTATTACGTTTCTTCTTGCCAAGCCGATCGGTGCGTACCAGTTGGGAGAATCCTATGCCCGCAATATGGGAGTCAATGTCAAGGCACTTCGTGTCGCATTGATTCTGTTGTCCAGTTTATTGTCTGCCTGCGTCACGGCATTTGCCGGTCCGATTTCTTTTGTGGGAATCGCGGTTCCGCATCTGGTTCGGATGGCAACAAAGACAGCCAAACCGCTGATCCTGATACCCGGATGCTTTCTTGCCGGTGCAGCAATTACCCTGTTCTGTGACGGAATCGCAAGGACGGTGTTTGCACCGACGGAAATCAGTATCAGTTCTGTGACGGCAGTCTTTTTGGTACCGGTAGTTATCGTGGCGATGCTGCGGAAACAGAATCGATGATGAGGTGATCAGAGAATGGACGAAAACAGCAATTTCAGAAAAGAAAACGAGGGAGAACTTTCTGCCTTCTCGACGGAGCATCTTACGGTAGGATATGATAAAATGCCGTTGATCAAAGATGTGAATCTGCAGGTGCGGCCGGGCGAAATCCTTACGCTGATCGGACCGAATGGTTCCGGTAAATCCACTATTTTAAAAACGATTACACGGCAGTTGAAGCAGATTGGTGGAACGGTATATCTGGGAAAAGAGACGATGCGTGGTATGGGGGACAATGAAGTTTCCCGGAGATTATCCATGGTCATGACGGAGCGCGTCAGGACGGAACTGATGAGTGGACGGGAAGTTGTAGCATCGGGGCGTTATCCATATACGGGGCGGTTGGGAATTTTGTCCCCGGAGGACTGGGAGAAAGTCGATGAGGCGATCGCACTGGTACATGCGAAAGAAGTGCAGGAGCAGGATTTCATGAAGATCAGTGATGGACAAAGGCAGCGTCTGATGCTTGCGCGCGCCATTGCGCAGGACACGAAGATTCTTGTGCTGGATGAGCCGACATCCTATCTGGATATGGGATTTAAGCTGGACATTCTGGCGAATATCCGTCTGCTTGCAAGAGAACGCAATCTTGCGATCGTCATGTCACTTCATGAACTTGATCTTGCGCAGAAGATATCCGATACGATTGCATGCGTAAAAGGGGATCGGATCGATCGCATCGGCACACCGGAAGAAATCTTTGCGGGAGACTATGTGCAGAAGCTGTATGGCGTGGCAAAGGGAAATTTTGATCCGCTTACGGGACAGGTGTTTTTCCCGAAAAATGCACAGGCACCGAAAGTGTTTGTCATTGGTGGAGGCGGTGCGGGGATTCCGGTATATCATCGCCTCCAAAGACAGAATATTCCGTTTGCAGCAGGCATACTTCAGGAAAACGATGTGGAATTTGCAGCCGCAAAGGCGATGGCAGTGCAACTTGTGTTGGAGAGAGCCTTTTACCCGATTGATGAAAAAAAGGTGCAGGAAGCGAAGAAAATCATGGATTCATGTGGTAAATGCATCTGTGCAGTGGAACAGTTTGGCCCGTTAAATGAAGCGAACCGGCAGCTGGCAGAGTATGCAAAAGGGTGCCATTTTTTATGAATTTGTCGAAAATGAGCGAAATTTGATTCATTTTTTTAAGTATTTAAGTACTTCTGACATTGAACTTGAAGGGAATTAATAGTATAATCTAGTACGATTGAGGAAATAAATGAATTAAATAATTAATAATAAGGAGGAAACTATAATGGTTACCTGGAACAACTTAGATACTCTTGATTCTTTTGATCAGCTTTCAAAAGTAGAGCGTGTAAACCTTGCAGAGGTTATGTCCGGTGAGAACGGAGCAAACCGTGTAAAGAATTACAGCGTTCCGATGGCAGAGGGATTTACCTATAATTATGCTGCAAAAGCTGTAGATGACAATGTACTGGATGCTCTCGTAAAACTGGCAGAAGAAGCACAGCTTGCAGAGAAATTTGAGGAACTTTACAATGGTGCAGTGATCAATACCGGTGAGAACCGTCTCGTTCTTCATCAGCTGACACGTGGACAGTTAGGCAATGCAGTAGTTGCTGATGGTGTAGACAAGCGCAAATTTTACGTTGAGCAGCAGCAGAGAATAGCTGATTTTGCAAACAAAGTACATGCAGGTGAAATCACAAACGCAGCAGGAGAGAAGTTCACAACAGTTGTTCAGATTGGTATCGGCGGTAGTGACCTTGGTCCTCGTGCCATGTATCTGGCACTTGAAAACTGGGCAAAGAAAAATAATACATTCAAGATGGAAGCAAAATTCATCAGCAACGTAGATCCTGATGATGCAGCAGCAGTACTGAACTCAGTTGATGTAGCGCATTCTATCTTCGTACTTGTTTCCAAATCAGGTACAACACTTGAGACTTTAACAAATGAGTCATTCGTAAAAGACGCATTAAAGAAAGCAGGACTGGATGCATCCAAGCATATGATCGCTGTAACAAGTGAGACATCTCCATTGGCAAAAAGTGATGATTATCTTGCAGCATTCTTCATGGATGATTACATCGGTGGCCGTTATTCTTCTACGTCTGCAGTTGGTGGAGCAGTGCTTTCTCTGGCATTCGGACCGGACGTATTCGCACAGTTCTTAGATGGTGCAGCAGCAGAAGATAAGCTTTCTGCAAATAAGGATGTCTTAAAGAATCCTGAAATGCTTGACGCATTGATCGGTGTATATGAGCGCAACGTATTGGGATACCCAAGTACAGCCGTTCTTCCATATTCACAGGCATTGAACCGTTTCCCTGCACACTTACAGCAGGTAGATATGGAGTCTAACGGTAAATCCGTTAACCGTTTTGGTGAGCCGGTAAATTATCCGACCGGACCAGTGATCTTTGGCGAGCCTGGAACAAACGGACAGCATTCCTTCTATCAGTTGCTTCATCAGGGAACCGACATCGTACCTCTTCAGTTTGTTGGATTCAAGAACAGCCAGATCGGTACAGATGTTGTGATTCAGGACAGCACAAGCCAGCAGAAACTCTGCGCAAACGTTGCAGCACAGATCGTTGCTTTTGCATGTGGTAAAGAAGATGAGAACCGTAACAAGAACTTCGAAGGTGGACGTCCATCCAGCATTATTATCGGAGACAGCGTAAATCCGAAGTCTCTGGGTGCATTACTTGCACATTTTGAGAATAAGATTATGTTCCAGGGATTCTTATGGAATGTAAATAGCTTCGATCAGGAAGGTGTTCAGCTTGGTAAAGTACTTGCAAAACGTGTACTTGCACATGAGACAGATGGTGCATTAAAAGAGTTCAGTGATTTATTGAACATCTAGTGACGATTCAGAGTCTTTCAAATAGCAAACCCGCATTTTCAGTCCGTCAGGATTGAGGATGCGGGTTTTATTGTACAAAAATAGGAAAAATGGCATGCTTGTTTTAAAAATTCAATTATGGTAAAGTGGAATTAATGTAGATAGCAATGCATATTACGATGCATTACATATTTCAAAGGAGCACAGGTGTTATGGGATTTTTGGATAAATTGGTAAAAAAGGGTGTGGATAGTCTCATCGAAAATGTCGCAAATACAGTGACCGATGCGGTGAATAATGCGATGGGAAACACACATACAAATAATGGGACAGGCCAGAGATTATGATTTCGTTTTATATGAGAATGGCCAGCCGAAGCTGACAATTATTATGCTGGACGATCGTAACCATTATAAACTTCGTGCAGTGAGACTGGCGCATGAAGCCAGTGAGCAGGCAGGTGTACCTTGTATGAATAAGCACGGCTTTATTCATTCAAAGTTTTTTCTTTTTCTTTATAAAAGGAGCATTTTGCTCCTTTTTTTAATCGAAATGTTCATAAGCAGGAGAGTATAACATGAATCCGATAATTGATTCGTTAAGAATAGAGGAACAATGGCAAAAGTTCATGAATTATAAAATAGAGAAAAACCATATCTCCCAATATGAGATTGAGGAGATTCAGGCATATATCGAGGGTAAAAGATATCTGGAAATGTATGATCAGATCATGCAGGGGATTTTTCCAAAGGATGTGCCGGAAAAAAAGATCGTAAACAAAGACGGAACGACAAAGAAACGTATTGTATATTCTTTTGATCATGACAGCAGTATCACCCTGAAATTTATAGTTTATCAGTTGTATGCCGTGGATGACTATTTTGCGGATAATTGTTATGCATTTCGCAGAAAGCATGGTGTGGCGCAGGCAATCCGCCGCCTTTTGCAATTGTGTGTACAGGAGAAATATTGCCTGAAAGTGGACATTCACAATTATTTTAACTCCATCTGTCCCAAGCGGTTGTTAGAAAAACTTTCTTTTGTTCCGGATGAAAAACTGCGCGTGGTGTTTGCAAATATTTTGTTGAATGATCAGGTCATGTATAAGGGCGAGAAGATTACAGAAGCGCATGGAGCGATGGCGGGCATTCCGGTGGCACCTTTCTGGGCAAACGTGTATCTGGCAGAAGTTGATCAGATGTTTGCAGAAAGGAAAGTGAATTATTTCCGGTATTCGGATGACATATTAATCCTTGCGGACAGTTACGAGGACTTGATGGATTTACAAAAAATATTGTATAAAAAACTGGAGGAGTTGGGATTAGAAATCAATCATGAGAAGGAAACCGTCTATGCTCCGCACGAAAAACTGGAATTTCTGGGCTTTTCTTTTTCAGATGGCGTGGTGGATTTATCTGCACATACTGTGGAAAAAGCGAAAGCCAGAATCCGCCGGAAAGCAAAGGCCTTAATGCGGTGGCAGAGAAAGAAAGGTTTGACAGCGGACAAAGCCGCAAAAGGATTCATCCGCTCAATGAACCACAAATTCTATGGAACAGGAGCGGATGATGAATTTACATGGAGTCGTTGGTTTTTTCCAAATATTACGACCGACCAGAGTCTGAAGGAAATTGATCATTATATGCAGCAGTACATTCGATATATTATAACCGGCCGGCACTACAAGGGAAATTACCGTATTTCCTATGAAACCCTCAAAGACTGGGGGTATTGCAGTATGGTCAATGCCTATTATAAAAAGGATATGTACTAATAGCGGGTATCTACATAGAATTCAGATCGTTTCAGTTCACGTTTGGTAATGACACGATTCCAGTGAACGGACGAATTGTAGTTTCCTTCCACGACAGTAATCGCGTTGTCTGTTTTCTTTAGTACAATTACGGAATGATAATTTCCAATGCGGACATGATCTCCGATTTTGATTTTGTCAAAATTCGTATGCGATTTTACCGGCGCATATTTACCGAAGACTTTGTCACTGAATTCTCCGGCGAGAGCAACACAGCCATAACCATAAAGGTTTTCTGCTTCCCAGTAATAGCAATTGTTTTCATTGGTCCAGGACATTCCTTCCGGATACTTGGATTTCAGGGAAAGAAGCTTTTTCTTTGCCTGTTTCTGGGAGATTTTCTTGCTGACAAAGACCTCACAGGAAAGAGTGCCGTATAAATATTCACCAGTAACCGTAATGATTGTCTTGCCGGGTTTGACGGCAGTAATCTTACCATTTTTATCCACTGTGGCAACCGATTTTTTGGAACTTTTCCACGTTGTCTTGCCGATTGGAACGTTGCATTTGATCTTTTTGCTTTTTCCAGCTCGCAAAAATACACGGGATTCACTGAGAGATGCAAGAACAGTATCGTTATAACCAGAAGTCTCAGGAGCTGAATAGACAGTATGGATATTTGTAGTTGGGATGAGCATTGCCACAATTAAAAGAAGGGCGACAAGCTGCTTTGTCCGGAAAAACTTTTTCATAATATTTTTTGTGCCTTTCTGTAATAGTATATTTTTGCTTTCATCATAAAGTATAAGTGTTTGTCTGGCAAGATTCAATGCGAATGAACCTCCTTTTTAAAAAATTTCCTGAAAATCGAGGTTAAAAAAGAGCCGGAAAAAGAGTATAATTGTACAAAACGAGGTTTGAATAGGTACTAAAACGAAAAGATAATAATTATAACATGATAAAAGGGTCAAAAGGTATGCATCGATGATACCTTTTGACCCTCATATCATAACATAGAATGGAGATGAGAAAATGTCAAAAAATTATATCGCAGAAGGCGCAGTCGTAAAAGAAAAGGTACAGATGGGGCAAGATGTCAGTATCTGGTACAATGCCACCGTCCGTGGAGATTCTGCCGAAATCAGAATCGGGGACCAGACCAACGTACAGGATAATGCTGTCATACATGTAGATACACATTATCCGACAACTATTGGAAACGGAGTGACGATTGGGCATGGAGCCATCGTCCACGGATGTACTGTGGGCGACAATACTTTGATTGGAATGGGAGCTATCGTATTAAACGGAGCCTGTATTGGAAATAACTGTATCATCGGAGCCGGGGCTCTCGTAACCCAAAATACAAATATTCCTGCCGGAAGCCTTGCTTTTGGCAATCCTGCCAAAGTCATCCGCTCACTCACGCCAAAAGAAATCGAAAGCAATCAACAGAACGCCCGGCACTACATTGCTGCTGCCGAAGCACAGCTTAAATAAAACGCGTGCAAAAGCAATGATATCTGGAATGAAAAGCCGGTAAAAGAAAAAATCAGTATTAGGAGGATAAATGGAGAAATATATTGTAGCATTAGATCAGGGGACGACCAGTTCACGGTGTATTGTTTTCAACAAAAAAGGAAATATTTGCAGTATGGCGCAGAAAGAACTTACACAGATATACCCACGACAGGGATGGGTGGAACAGAATCCTATGGAAATCTGGTCAACGCAGTATTCGGTGATGACGGAAGCCATCGCAGCGTTGGGGATGACCGGAGAACAGATTGCAGGAATTGGGATTACCAATCAGCGAGAGACTACAATTGTGTGGAACCGGTATACTGGGGAACCGGTTTATCATGCGATTGTCTGGCAGTGTCGGCGCACTGCGGAAATGATTGACAAATTCAAACGGGAAATGGATGTAGAAGCGGTTCGAAAAAGAACCGGGCTGATTGCAGATGCTTATTTCAGTGCTAGCAAAATTGCGTGGATACTGGACCACGTAGAAGGTGCGCGGGCAGCAGCCGAGGCTGGAGATCTACTGTTTGGAACCGTGGACAGCTGGTTGATCTGGAATCTCACCGGACGAAAAGTACATGTGACGGATTATACCAATGCGTCAAGAACGATGCTGTTTGATATTCACAAGCTCTGTTGGGACAAAGAACTTCTGGACTGGTTTGGCATACCCGAAAGCATGCTTCCAAAGGTCATGCCATCGAGCTGTATTTACGGACATACCGCAGAGATGGTGCTGCCTGGAAATGTACCGATTGCAGGGGCAGCGGGAGATCAGCAGGCAGCATTGTTCGGACAATGCTGTTTCGAAGCGGGAGATGTGAAAAATACTTATGGAACCGGATGCTTTTTATTGATGCATACAGGTCGTACCGCTATTTCATCTGAACATGGACTTCTCACAACCATAGCAGCCAGTACAGGAGAAAAAGCGGAGTATGCATTAGAGGGCAGTGTTTTCATTGCTGGAGCATCCATTCAGTGGCTGCGGGATGAAATGCGTATGATCCACAATGCGGCAGAATCGCAGGAGTATGCGACTAGAGTGGAAGATACCAATGGCGTATATATTGTGCCTGCTTTTACCGGATTGGGCGCACCATACTGGAATCCATATGCAAGAGGAATGGTTGTTGGGCTGACCAGAGGATGTAAAAAAGAGCATTTTATCCGTGCAACGCTTGAATCGATTGCATATCAGACGCATGATGTCATTCAGGCAATGGAGGAGGATGCGCAAGTTCCGCTGAAAAGCCTGAAAGTTGACGGAGGAGCAAGCGCCAATGACTTTCTCATGCAGACACAGGCAGATCTCAACCAGACAACGGTGTATCGTCCGAAATGTATTGAAACGACAGCTTTGGGTGCGGCGTATCTGGCAGGACTTGCAGTAGGTATGTGGAAGGACAAAGACGAAATCCGGAAAAACTGGAGTCTTGGGAAGCAGTTTGATCCGGTCATGGAAGATATGGTTCGGCAAAAGAAGCTGGCAGGCTGGAAGAAAGCAATCCGTTGTGCACAAATATGGGCGGAAGACAAAGTTACAAAAGGGATATGCTAAAATTAATTAAAAGAGAGATTAAAATTAACTTGTAAAATGCATATACAAATAGTCAAAATGATGAAAAAAAAGATGGCAATGAGAAAAAATATGACGAAAACGATATAAAAAAGCACAAAATAGCTAAAAAGTACTAAAAAATAGCTAAAATAAATTGAAAAAAGAGGTTGAATTTTCAGCAATTTTAGTATACTGTATGGAGTAGGGAGAACGTAATTTTTAAGAGAAGGTATTTATGGGGGAAAACATTTTCAGTGGCAGAAAATGTTTTGTCTAATAAAAAAGTTGGAGGAGATATTTTATGCAAAAAACCATGAAAAGGGTATTGGCGTTTATGTTGTCCTTGCTGATGGTAGTATCCATGGGTCTGCCAACCAATGCTATCGCAAAGACTGCTAAGAAAACAGCCAAGACCTCAACAACCACGACCTTTCAGACGAAAATCGAGTTTGAGAAGGCCAACCGTTTTGAACAGAACGGCAGAAACCGTATTGACAAGTCTATGTTTTCAGGGTATTCGGGGGATGGATACGTTTATCTGGAAGCTGGATGGGGTGAGGTAAATTTCACTGTGCCACAGGATGGAAATTACAAAATCACAATCGCAACCAATGCGGACAGCTACAAAGAGAACTGGTTATATCTGGATGACAATGGAGCCGGAACACTTAAGACTTCCGGAAACAAATGGCAGACAGATACACAGACCGTATATCTTACCAAGGGAACACACAAATTTGGTGTGTCTGCAAACTGGGGATATACAGCACTCGATTATGTGACTGTAGAGTCAGTGGATTCTATCGTTACAGAACCAGAGAAGCCGGACACCGGAGATACCGATAAGCCGGGAAGTGGCGAGACAGAAAATCCGGACACCGGAGATTCTGATAATTACGCTAAGGTAATCGAATTTGAGGATGCCAACCGTTTTGAAGCAAACGGCTCAAACAAGATTGCAAAGGATCAGTTTAGTGGATATTCAGGAAGCGGTTATTTATATCTTGTATCTGGTTGGGGTGAAGTAAACTTTACCGTTCCGGCAGATGGCGAGTATAAGATCACAATTGTTTCCAATGCCGACAGTTACAAAGAAAACTGGCTGTATCTGGATAACGATGGAGCAGGTGCTCTTAAGACATCCGGAAACAAATGGCAGGAAGATACATATACATTTACACTTACCAAGGGAACGCACAAGTTTGGAGTTTCTTCCAGCTGGGGATATACAGCACTGGATTATGTAAAGGTAGAAGCTGTTTCCAAGGGAACCGATAAACCGGATACCGGTGATACAGACAAGCCAAATCCAAATCCGGGCGGTGAGACAGAGAAGCCGGATACTGGAGATACCAAGCCACAGGGCAATGGTATGTATGTAAAGAATGGCAAGCTCTATGATGGAAACGGAAATGAGTTCCTCATGAGAGGTGTCAATGTCGCTCATGCATGGTATACAGGAAAGACAGAGACTTCCATCAATGCAATCGCATCACTTGGAGCGAATGCTGTCCGCGTCGTACTTGCAGATGGCGCACAGTGGGATAAGACATCCTACGATGAAGTAAAGAACATTATTTCTCTGTGTGAGAGCAAGGGCCTTGTATGTATCGTTGAGGTACATGATCATACAGGAAAAGACAGTCCTTCTGAAATTGATACAGCAGTGAATTACTGGCTGGAGATGAAAGACTTACTTAACGCACATAAAGATTATGTTATTGTAAATATTGCAAATGAGTGGCTTGGTACATGGGGCAATGGTTCTACATGGACAAGTACATATCAGTCAGCAATCCGCCGCATGAGAAGCAACGGAATTGAGAACGTAATTATGGTAGATGCAGCCGGATACGGTCAGGAGACTTCCACCTGTATTGATAACTGCCAGAGCGTAGCTTCCGCAGATACAACCGGAAACACCATGTTCTCTATCCATATGTACTCAGTAGCCGGAAAAGATGCTGACACCGTAAAGAGCAACATTGATGGTATGCTTTCTAAAGACGTTGCATTCTGCATCGGCGAGTTCGGTGATTTCCAGAATGGTGGAGATGTAGACGAAGCAACCATTATGAAATATTGTACCGAGAAAAAAGTCGGTTACGCTGCATGGTCATGGAAAGGCAATGGCGGAACTGATGTTACACTGGATATGTCTTCTGACTGGGCAGGAACAAACCTTACAACATGGGGCAAATATGTATTCTGCGAGCCAAGTTATGGTATCCAGGCAACATCCAAGATGGCATATACATTAAAGTCTTACGATGGAAAGAAGAGTGAAGGACCAGTAGAGCAGCCGGATAAGCCGGACAGCGGAAGTGGTGACATTACAACTCCTGGAACTGATGAGCAGACAGACATCAAACCGGGTCTGTTAGGATCACTTAAGGACTGGTATGTTTCCGGAGAGGGTGATGACAGTGAGTCTACAATCACAACTATGGAAGCACTTGCAAACGGTGGTATCCGTGTAAACTTTGACTTGACAGAAGAAAAGTATCCATACCTTTCTAACATGCCTGCAGGATTGGATTTAAGCAGCAATAAAACAGTAGATGTGGTTGTCCGCAACAACAATCTTTATCCATTACAGATCCAGCCAATCTTCAAGGTTGGAAGTCTCTGGAAATGGACAGAGTATGACAAATATCAGGAAGTACCTGCACAGTCAACCGTAATGCTTTCCTTTGATCTGTCCAAGTGCCCAAATCTGGATCAGGTTATGGCAGTTATGTTCCGTATTCAGGGAAGTGGATCATCATTCGCAGGAAGCCTTGATTTCTTTGCTGTTACAACTGATTACAACTATACAAAAGATCCTTATGCATCTGCAATTGCAGAGCTGAATCGTCCAAAGACAGCTGCACAGTTCACATGGAAATATGCAGAAACTTCATGGG
>URYB01000058.1 GCA_900552085.1 uncultured Lachnobacterium sp. | reverse complement strand
GTGGTTCTACACGTATCCCTGCTGTACAGGATAAGGTAAGACAGATGACAGGCAAGGAGCCAAGCAAATCCTTAAACCCAGACGAGTGTGTAGCAATCGGTGCTTCTATCCAGGGTGGTAAATTAGCAGGAGATGCCGGTGCCGGTGAGATCTTACTTCTTGATGTAACTCCGCTTTCTCTGTCTATCGAGACTATGGGTGGTGTCGCTACAAGACTGATCGAGAGAAATACAACAATCCCTACAAAGAAGAGCCAGATCTTCTCTACCGCAGCAGATAACCAGACAGCTGTAGATATCAACGTTGTACAGGGTGAGAGACAGTTCGCAAGAGACAACAAGTCCCTTGGACAGTTCCGTCTGGATGGTATTCCACCAGCACGTCGTGGTGTTCCACAGATCGAGGTTACTTTCGATATCGATGCAAATGGTATTGTAAATGTATCCGCAAAGGATCTTGGTACAGGTAAGGAACAGCATATTACAATCACAGCAGGATCTAACATGTCTGATGATGAGATCGATAAGGCAGTTAAGGAAGCTGCTGAGTTTGAGGCACAGGATAAGAAGAGAAAAGAAGCAATCGATGCAAGAAATGAAGCTGAGAGCTTTGTATTCCAGACAGAGGATGCATTAAAGCAGGTTGGAGAGCAGATCGATGCAGCAGATAAGTCCGCAGTTGAGGCAGACATCGCAGCAGTAAAAGCAATCCTTGATGCACATCCGGAAGCTGATCAGATGACAGAGTCTGAGGTTGCAGATCTTAAGGCAGCACAGGAGAGGCTGACAGAGAGCGCTCAGAAAGTATTTGCAAAGATGTATGAGCAGGCACAGGCAGCACAGGGTGCAGCAGGTGCAGGTCCTGACATGAGCAACATGGGTGGCGCTGCAGGCCCTGATATGAATGCAGGTGCAGCACAGAATGCAGATGATGATGATGTCATCGATGCTGATTTCAAAGAGGTTTAATTACGGTAAATAGATTAAGCACGATGGGGTTTCCGGTTTTCCGGGAACCCTATGTGCGGATATAAGGAAAAAGAATTATGGCAGAAAAAAGAGATTATTATGAAGTCCTTGGCATTCCAAAGACGGCAACGGAAGCAGAAATTAAAAAGGCTTTCCGTACAACTGCAAAGAAATATCATCCGGATATGCACCCGGGTGATAAAGAATGCGAGGAAAAGTTCAAAGAGGCGCAGGAAGCCTACGCAGTATTGAGCGATCCGGACAAGAGACGTCAGTATGATCAGTTTGGTCATGCCGCTTTTGATGGCAGTGCAGGTGGCGGAGCCGGCGGCTTTGATTTTTCCGGCATGGATATGGGCGATATTTTCGGTGACATTTTTGGTGATTTCTTTGGCGGAGGATCCAGAAGAAGCTCAAACAATGGCCCGCAGAAAGGCGCAAATGTGCGTCTGAGCGTTCGAATCACGTTTGAAGAGGCAATTTTTGGATGCGCAAAGGAACTGGAATTTTCCTATAAGGAAGACTGCAAGACCTGTCATGGAACAGGTGCAAAGCCAGGTACATCACCGGAGACCTGTCCAAAATGTGGTGGAAAAGGTAAGGTCGTATATTCCCAGCAGTCACTGTTTGGTATGATGCAGAATGTGCAGACCTGTCCGGATTGTCAGGGAACCGGTAAAGTTGTAAAAGAAAAATGTCCGGATTGCCGGGGCAATGGTTATGTCGCAAAGAGAATCAAGAAGACGGTCGATATTCCGGCAGGTATTGATAACGGACAGTGTGTAAGAGTCAGAGACTACGGAGAACCGGGGAAGAATGGCGGACCAAGAGGAGATCTGCTTGTGGAAGTCATTGTATCCAGAAATCCGGCATTCGAGCGTCGGGATATGGACATTTTTTCGAATGCATCTATTTCATTTGGTATTGCAGCTCTTGGTGGAGATGTGCGTATCAAGACAGTGGATGGTGACATTATCTATACAGTTGCACCGGGAACGCAGACCGGTACAAGAATCCGTCTGAAAGGAAAAGGTGTACCTTCTATCCGGAATAAAGCTGTCAGAGGCGATCATTATGTTACTCTGATTGTCAATACACCAACAGGTCTGAGCAAAGAAGCAAAAGAAGCTTTGCGCAAATTTGATGAACTGACAGGTGGATCACTGACAAAAGAAGGTGGAGCACCGGCGTCCGGCAAGGAAAAAAAGAAGGGTTTTGTGGATAAACTCAAGGAGACGTTTGAATAATTTTTCACGCGTTTAGTACAAATCGCCTATAGACTTCTAAAACTAAATGTTGTATTATGTGCCTAGTGGGAATGAAATGTTTGGACTAGATATAGTATAATGTTAATGTATTTGAAGGAGTTTGAATGCTATGACGCTTGAGAATGAACGCAGAGCATTGGAAGAACAGCGACGCACACTCGAACGTGAACGACAGGAATTCACACGGAGAGTAGAGATTGAGGATCGACGCCTTGAGCAGCAGCAGAAGCTGTTTGAAATGAAGTTTAAAATACTCGAAGAAGAACTTGTAAAGCTTGCTTCGGAGAAAGAACATGTGCAGCGGCAGCGTGATTTTTACCAGAAAGTGAATGAGTACGAAGCTCGTCATGCGCATCGCCAGAAAGCTGCTACCAGCAATGTGGTAAAAGGTGAAATGTTCTTTTCCGGTGTTGGTAGTAAGCAGTCGCTGAAGAAACGATATAAGGATCTGATCAAGATCTATCATCCGGATAATCTGGATGGGGACAAAGATACGATTCAGGAAATCAACAGTGAATATAATAAATTATGTGCGGTTTATAAAATATAGCACGCAAAAGGCAGGAGAAGTTTTCTCCTGTCTTTTCTGTTGGAGCGAATTGCTTGTATTTTAAAGAAAAATAAGTTATGATGTAAACAGTGTGCCATATGGCGATTTGTACGGGAAAGGAAGAAATTTATGAAGTGGAAGAAATATACAATTGAGACAACGACAGCGGCAGAAGATTTCATGAGTTCCATGCTGATGGAACTGGGAATTGAAGGAATCGAGATTGAAGATAACATTCCTCTGAGCAAAGAGGATCAGGCGGATATGTTTATTGACTTTCTGCCGGAACTTCCACCGGATGAAGGAAAAAGCCATGTGAGCTTTTATGTGGAAGAGGATGGGAGTGACCAGACAGAATTGCTGAAACAGGTAAAGATCGGACTGGAAAATCTGCGCAGCATGGTGGAAGTCGGCTCTGGAGTGATCTCTTCTTCGGAGACAGAAGATCTCGACTGGATCAACAACTGGAAGAAATATTTCTCTTCATTTACGATTGAAGATATTCTGATCAAACCGACCTGGGAAGAATTAAAGGAAGAGGACAAAGATAAATTCCTGATCGAAATTGATCCGGGAATCTCTTTTGGAACAGGAAAGCATGAGACCACGCAGCTTTGCATTCGTCAGCTTTTAAAGTATATTCGAGGAAATGAGACTTACACTCCGGCAGAAAAGCATCCGAAAGTTCTTGATGTGGGATGCGGCAGCGGAATTCTCTCTATCGTGGCACTGAAGCTTGGCGCAAGAGAAGTTGTGGGAACAGATCTGGATGCGGATTGCATGATTTCTACCAAAGAAAACATGGAAGTAAACCACCTGGATTTAAATCTTGGAACGTTTTATGTTGGTAATCTTATCGATGATGAAAAACTTCAGGAGACCGTCGGTACAGAGGAATACGAGATTGTAGTGGCAAATATTCTTGCAGATGTTATTATTCCTATGGCACCGGTCATTCCGGCAAGATTGAAAAAGGGCGGCTATTTTATTACTTCCGGAATTATTGATTTCAAGGAAAATGAGGTCAAAGAAGCAATCGAAAAAGCAGGTCTTAAAGTGGTTGAGATCAATCATCAGGGTGAATGGGTCAATATTACGGCTCAGAAACTGTAGACAGTATTTCATGTGGAAATGGAGCAGGTATGTATCAGTTTTTTGTGGATGAACAGCAGGTACAACAGGAGCAGATTGTCATTACCGGACAGGATGTGAATCATATTGGCAACGTACTTCGGATGAAACCGGGAGAAAAAGTGCGGATCAGCGATTCGAATGAGAATTCCTATTTTTGCAGAATTGCAGAGATTACCGAAGACGAAGTTATCGCTGCAATCGAAGAAAAAGACGAACTTGGAACAGAGTTTGTGCATAAAGTGTATCTGTTTCAGGGACTTCCAAAGAGTGACAAGATGGAACTGATCATACAAAAGGCGGTGGAGCTTGGCGTGTACGAGGTCATTCCGGTAGCTATGACAAACTGCGTTGTAAAACTGGATGCAAAGAAAGCGGCCAACAAGCAGAAACGATGGCAGGCAATCGCAGAAAGTGCAGCCAAGCAGTCAAAGAGAACTGTGATCCCACAGGTGCAGATGCCGGTTTCATGGAAAGAGGCTGTGGAACTTGCAAAGAAACTGGATATTACACTTGTTCCTTACGAAAACGAGAGAGGAATGGCAGCAACGCGTGAGATCATCCGACAGATCCCGGAGGGGGCATCCATCGGAATTATGATCGGACCGGAAGGCGGATTTGCTGATGCAGAGATTGCAGCTGTGGATGGCAATATGCACCGCATTTCTCTGGGCAGAAGGATTCTGCGCACGGAGACCGCTGGACTTGCCACATTATCTATGTTAATATATGAACTTGACATGTAGACAGGAGCAGAAAAATGGAAGCATATTTGGACAATTCGGCTACTACACGCTGCAGTCAGACAGCTGCGGATATGGTCATGCATCTTTTGACAAAGGATTATGGCAATCCATCATCGATGCATAATAAAGGAGTTATTGCCGAAAACTATATGAATGATGCCCGCAAGAAAATTGCGAAGACACTGAAAGTACAGGAGAAAGAAATCTGTTTTACTTCCGGGGGAACAGAATCCAATAATCTTGCGATTATCGGAGCCGCTGAGGCAAATAAAAGAGCCGGAATGCATGTGATTACGACTGCAATCGAACATCCGTCAGTATCGAATACGATGGCATATCTGGAGGATCATGGATATGAAGTGACCTATCTTCCGGTCGATGCATATGGTGTGATTTCGCTGGAGGATCTGAAGGCAGCAATTCGCCCAGATACGATACTTGTATCACTGATGCATGTAAATAATGAGATTGGTGCGGTAGAACCGGTTGCAGAAGCGGGAGCTTTGATCAAACAGATGAATCCACAGACGCTGTTTCATGTGGATGCAATCCAGTCCTATGGAAAAATGCGCATTTTCCCATCAAAGATGGGCATTGATCTGTTGTCGGTGAGCGGACATAAAATTCATGGACCGAAGGGCAGTGGATTTTTATACATCAAAGACAAGACAAAAATAAAGCCATTGATCAATGGCGGCGGACAGCAGAGAGGAATGCGTTCCGGAACCGAAAATGTCCCGGCGATTGCAGGACTTGGCGTGGCAGCGGAAGAAATTTATACAGGATTTGATGAAAAAATAGACCATATGTATGAACTTCGTGCGCATTTTATTGAGGAAGCACAGAAGATTCCAGGCGTAAGCATCAACGGAAAACTTACAAGAGACAATGCACCACATATTGTGAGTGTCAGCATCGAAGGTGTGCGTGCAGAAGTGATGCTGCATACGCTTGAGGATAAAGAAATTTATGTGTCTGCGGGAAGTGCCTGCTCATCAAACAAACCGGCAGTGAGCAGAACACTCAAAAGTATTGGCTTGAAGGATTCTTTGCTGGATTCTACGATTCGTTTCAGCTTTTGTGTAGATACGACACAGGAAGAGATTGATTATGCGTTGGAAGAAATGAACCGTGTGATTCCAATGCTTCAAAAATATACAAGACATTAGAAAATCAGAAAAGGAGAACAGAATGTATAAAGCATTTTTGATTAAATATGCGGAAATCGCCATCAAGGGAAAGAACCGTTATCTGTTTGAAGACGCGCTGGTACATAATATTGAGTATCAGTTGAAAAATGTAGATGGAACGTTTCATGTGCGCAAAGAGAATGGGCGTATCTATGTAGAGACGGAGGGTTCCTATGATTATGATGAGACGGTAGAGACTTTACAGAGAGTGTTCGGTATTGTTGGAATCTGTCCGGTTGTGCTGCTGGAAGATGAAGGTTTTGATAAGCTGGCAGAGGAAGTTGTTGCATATGTGGACAAGACTTATGCAGACAAGAACTTTACCTTTAAGGTCGATGCAAGACGTGCCAGAAAGAATTATCCGATGACCTCCATGGAAATTAATGCGGCATTGGGAGAGAAGATTCTAGAGGCATTTCCGGAGACAAAGGTAGATGTACATCATCCACAGGTCATGATTCATGTGGAAATCCGTCCGATGATCAATGTATATTCTACAGAAATTCCGGGACCGGGCGGTATGCCACTCGGTACGGCAGGCCGTGCGATGTTGCTTTTGTCTGGTGGAATCGACAGTCCGGTAGCTGGATATATGATTTCAAAACGAGGCGTGACTTTGGAAGCAACTTATTTCCACGCACCACCTTATACCAGTGAGCGTGCGAAACAAAAAGTTGTGGATCTTGCAAAGAAAGTTGCAAGATATTCCGGACCAATTAAACTTCGCGTTGTTAATTTTACTGATATCCAGCTTTATATTTATGAGAAATGTCCGCATGAGGAACTTACGATTATCATGCGTCGTTATATGATGAAAATCGCAGAGCATTTTGCAAAAGAAGGCAAGTGCCTGGGCATGATTACAGGTGAGAGTATTGGACAGGTGGCAAGCCAGACAATGCAGTCTCTTGCGGTTACCAATGAAGTCTGCGAGATGCCGGTATACCGTCCGCTGATTGCCATGGACAAGCAGGACATCGTATCCATTGCAGAAAAAATTGATACGTATGAGACTTCTATTTTACCATATGAAGACTGCTGTACAATTTTTGTGGCAAAGCATCCGGTGACAAAGCCGAATCTGACTTATATTAAAAAATCAGAGCGTAAGCTGGAAGAAAAAATAGATGAATTAATGCAGACTGCTATCGATACAACAGAAACGATTATCGTGGATGCGGAGTAAAACAAAAGGAAGACCCATATGGGTCTTCCCTGTTTGTTCCTGATTGTTTTTGTTATGTCACGAATTACTCAATGATGTATGGCTTGAGAACCTCAAGTACTTCATCAAGATTGGTCTCTGTATGGATTGCTAAATCGATTGGCTTGGATAAATCTAAGCTGAAAATACCCATGATGGATTTTGCATCGATGACATATCTTCCAGAGATTAAGTCGAAGTCATACTCGAACTGAGAAATTGCGTTAACAAATGATTTTACTTTTCCAATGGAATTTAATGAAATTTGTACTGTTTTCATAATGAAAACCTCCTTAAATGATTCATGTTTTTCTATCTTTGATAGTAATATTTTTCCTTGGAAAAGTCAAGAAATGTATTAAGTTTTCCGGAGGGAAACTTAATATGCAGCGTCAGCCCATTTGCCGAAGGCAAATTATGCATGGGCTGATGTTCCCGAATGTATTAAGTTTTTATATAAGGAGTAGAAATGAAAAAAGCAGCATTACACAATCTGGGATGCAAAGTAAATGCATACGAAACAGAAGCGATGCAGCAGATGCTCGAAGATGCAGGGTATGAGATCGTACCTTTTTCGGAAGTCGCAGATGTATATGCAATTAACACTTGTTCGGTTACGAACATGGCAGACCGCAAATCCCGCCAGATGCTTCATCATGCAAAAAAATTGAATCCACAGGCTGCGGTTGTTGCTGCAGGATGTTACGTGCAGACAAAAGAAGAAGAGGCAAAGCTGGATGATGCAATCGATATCCTGATTGGAAATAACCAGAAGGCAGAGCTGGTGGGACGTCTTGCGGAATATTTTGCCAAAACGGAAGGAAGCACGAACGAACCGGAAGAAAAAGTAGAGGCTGTCGTGGACATCAACCATGTACATCAGGATTTTGAAGAGCTTGGACTGAAACAGACGGCAGAACATACGCGTGCATTTGTGAAGGTGCAGGATGGATGTAATCAGTTTTGCAGCTATTGTATTATCCCATACGCAAGAGGAAGAGTCAGAAGCCGTGGAATCGAGAGTGTTTTAACCGAGATCAGAGGACTGGCAGAAAAAGGATATCAGGAAGTGGTACTTACCGGAATCCATTTAAGTTCCTATGGAGTAGACTGCGAGGATAATCTGCTGCATCTTATACAGGAAGTTCACAAGATAGACGGAATCCGAAGAATTCGTCTGGGATCGTTAGAACCGAAGATTGTGACCGAAGCGTTCGCAAGTGAGCTGGCGAAATTAGAAAAAATCTGTCCGCATTTTCATCTGTCATTACAGAGTGGATGCGATGATACGTTAAAGCGTATGAATCGTAAATATACGGCAGAAGAATATGAAGAGGGATGCCGGCTTCTTCGAAAATACTTTACCCATCCGGCAATTACGACGGATGTCATTGTGGGATTTCCAGGAGAAACAGAGGAAGAATTTGCAACGACGGAGGCATTTTTAGAGAAGATCCATTTCTATGAAATGCACATTTTCAAATATTCCAAGAGACAGGGCACGCGTGCTGCGGTCATGGAAAATCAGGTTCCGGAAGAAATCAAGACAAAACGCAGTGCAAAACTTTTGGCATTGTCAGCGAAAATGTCAAAAGAATTTCGGGAATACTATCTTGGAAGTGAGCAGGAGGTTCTTTTTGAGGAACAGGTACCGGTGGATGGAACACCGATGTATGTAGGATATACAAAGGAATACGTAAAGGTAGCAGTACAATCCGAAGAAAAACTGGACAATGTTATGAAAACAGGAAAAATTACTGCCGCAATACACGACGATTTGTATCTTATGGACTGATGGACAAGATTAGAGGTTGTATTTTTACGCAAATTCGTTTACAATATATTAAATAAAGCTTGTATTAGAAACTAAAACACGAGCAGGGGCGGCAGATATGGAGAACATTAATAATACACAATTTTTTACAGTACAAAAGGAGCCGGAGTTACAGGTCAGGGACGTTCTTGAAATTGTATTCCGTGCATTGAGTGAGAAAGGATACAATCCGGTAAACCAGATTGTTGGATATATTATGTCAGGAGATCCGACATATATTACGAGTCACAATAATGCAAGAAGTCTGATTATGAAGGTAGAGCGTGATGAACTGGTAGAAGAAGTTCTTCGGGCTTATATCAAGAACAATTCCTGGGAATAATCCGGTACGGGAGATTTATGCGGATTTTAGGATTAGATTTTGGTTCAAAGACAGTTGGAGTTGCAGTGAGTGATGAGCTTTTGATTACCGCACAGGGTGTGGAGATCATTCGAAGGAAATCCCCATCTAAGCTGCGACAGACGCTGGCGCGAATCGATGAACTGGTAGGCGAGTACAAAGTGGAGAAAATTGTACTTGGCTACCCTAAAAACATGAATAATACAGAGGGCGAGCGTTGCGAAAAAACAAAAGAATTTAAGGAGATGCTGGAAAAACGTTGTGGACTTCCAGTGATTCTCTGGGACGAACGTCTGACAACCGTTGCAGCGGATCAGTCCATGATGGAGATGGGCATCCGTCGCGAGAACCGCAAGGAGTATGTGGACGAGATTGCGGCAATTTTTATTTTGCAGGGATATTTGGATTATTTGTCCAACCATCCGGAAGAAAAAGCTTGATTTGAGGAAGAAAACAGTTTTTTGAGAGGTTTTTTACATGGAAAAAATTAATTTTATAGATCCCGATACCAACGAAGTGGTAGAGTTTGCAGTTGAGGAAGAAACCCAGCTGAATGGAATTAAGTATTTACTTGTTTCTGATGGAATTGAAAGCGGAGACAGTGAAGCATATATATTAAAAGAAATTACAACACAAGACGAGGAAGTACTTTATGAGATGGTTGATGATGATGTAGAGTTTGCAGCTATCGCTAAGGTGTTTGCTGAACTTGCGGATGAAGAAACACAGCTTTTATTTTAGAAAAGAGCGGAAATTATTTGTTATGAAAAGCCCTTGTAGAAGGCGATTATGCATGGGCTGACGTTTTGACGTTCAAAACAAGAAGGAGGATATATGAAAAAGCAGGAAAAACAGCATAGTAAGCTCAAAATTATCCCATTGGGAGGTTTGGAGCAGATCGGAATGAACATTACTGCCTTTGAGTACGAAGACAGTATTATTGTTGTGGATTGCGGTTTATCATTCCCGGAGGACGATATGTACGGTGTAGATCTCGTTATTCCGGATGTGACATATTTAAAAGAAAATATTGACCGTGTGAAAGGATTTTTTATCACACATGCCCATGAGGATCATATTGGAGCGATTCCATATGTGCTTCGTGATATCAATGTACCGATTTATGCAACAAAGCTTACGACAGCAATTATTGAACATAAGTTAGAAGAGCATGATATGCTCAAGAAGACAAAACGCAAAGTCGTAAAATACGGACAGCATATTAATCTTGGCTGTTTCCGTGTAGAATTTATCAAGACAAATCACAGTATTCAGGATGCGGCAGCACTTGCTATCTATTCACCGGCAGGAATCGTTGTGCATACCGGAGACTTTAAAGTAGACTATACACCGGTATTTGGTGATGCGATTGATCTGCAGCGTTTTGGTGAGATTGGAAAGAAAGGCGTTCTTGCGCTTCTTTGCGACAGTACCAATGCAGAACGTCCGGGATTTACAAAGTCAGAGAAATCCGTTGGTAAGACTTTGGACAATATTTTTGCAGAGCATAAAAATACACGTATTATTATTGCAACATTTGCATCGAACGTAGACAGAGTCCAGCAGATCATCAATTCTGCGGATAAATTCGGACGTAAGGTAGCCATTGAAGGCAGAAGTATGGTAAATATCATCTCCATCGCTTCGGAGTTGGGCTATCTGTCATTGCCGGACAATATTCTGATCGATGTTGACCAGTTGAAGAATTATCCGGATGAGCAGACGGTGATCATTACGACGGGAAGCCAGGGAGAGTCGATGGCGGCATTATCCCGTATGGCATCCGGTATGCATCGTAAGGTTTCCATCAAGCCAAATGATACGATTGTGTTCAGTTCTCATCCGATTCCGGGAAATGAGAAGTCGGTTACCGGTGTGATCAACGTTCTTATGCGTAAAGGTGCCGATGTTATTTTTG
>URYB01000057.1 GCA_900552085.1 uncultured Lachnobacterium sp. | reverse complement strand
CATTGCTTGAAGTAGCAAAAAAAGAACATGCAGAAGTTACAGTAATTGGTAACGGAAGCAATCTTCTCGTAGGCGATAAGGGAATCCGTGGGCTTGTCATTGAGATCGGCAGCGGAATGAACGATATCCGTGTAGAAGATACAAAGATCGTGGCCGGAGCGGGCGCGTTGCTTTCGAAAGTAGCGAATGCAGCAGTGGCAGCGGGCCTTGGCGGAATGGAATTTGCAGCAGGAATTCCGGGAAGCATCGGCGGTGCAGTTACCATGAATGCAGGTGCGTATGGCGGAGAGATGAAAGATATTCTTGAGAGTGTCAAGGTGATCGATCCGGAAGGGATGATGCATACCTTATCGGTAGAAGCGTTGGATTTGTCCTATCGTCACAGCTGCATTATGGAAAAAGGCGGTATTGTTGTGGAGGCAACGATAAAGCTTGAAAAGAAACCGGAAGAAGAAATCCGTGCACAGATGGCAGACCTGCGGAATCGCAGAGTGGAAAAACAACCGTTGGAATATCCGAGTGCCGGAAGCACATTTAAGCGTCCGGAAGGCTATTTTGCAGGAAAGCTGATTATGGATGCCGGACTTCGTGGATACACCGTTGGCGGGGCACAGGTTTCTGAAAAACACTGTGGATTTGTCATCAACCATGCCAACGCAACAGCAGCGGATGTGCGACAGCTGATGCAGGATGTAAAAGAAAAAGTAAAAGAACAGTTCGGCGTGGAATTGGAGCCGGAAGTGAAAATGATAGGTGAATTTTAGAAGTAAAACAGGAAGGATGTTGGAAGAGTGCGATTGGTAATAGTTACAGGAATGTCTGGTGCGGGAAAAAGCACCGCAATGAAAATGATGGAAGATATGGGCTTTTTCTGCATTGACAATCTTCCCATCCCACTGTTGGATAAGCTGGTGGATTTCACCAAGAGCTTTGATACACAACAGAAGAAAATTGCAATTGGTATTGATGCGCGTAGCGGAGAGAGTCTGGATTCACTGAACACCGTGCTGGATGAACTTTCAAAGAAGGATATCCAATATGAAATTCTGTTCCTGGATGCGGAGGACAATGTGCTTGTGAAGCGTTACAAAGAGACGAGACGCAGCCATCCGCTGGCACATGGAGAGCGTGTGGATAAGGGAATCCGTCGCGAGCGGCGCAAATTAGAGTATCTGAAAGAGAAAGCCGATTATATTATCGATACGAGCCGGCTGCTTACAAGAGAATTAAAAACCGAACTGGAACGTATTTTTGTAAAAGACGAAGAGTTTAACAGCCTGTATGTCACGATTCTTTCCTTTGGATTCAAGTATGGTATTCCGGCAGATTCGGATATTGTCATGGACGTGCGTTTTTTGCCGAATCCATATTATGTGGACGGATTACGTCCGAAGACCGGAAACGATGTGGAAATCCAGCAGTATGTCATGCAATTTCCAGAGGCAAAGGAATTTTTGGACAAATTGGAAGATCTGGTATCGTTTTTGATTCCGCATTATATCGATGAGGGAAAAAATCAGCTGGTCATTTCCATTGGATGTACGGGTGGCAAACACCGGTCTGTCACGCTTGCCAATGAATTGTATAAGCGGCTGGATGGCAATAAAGATTATGGTTTAAAGATAGAGCATCGGGATATTGGAAAAGATGCATTGAGAGGAAAGTAAGATGTCTTTCTCAAGTGAAGTAAAAGAAGAACTGGCGAAGCAGTTTTCCAAAAGCCGGCATTGCCAGCTGGCGGAACTGGCGGGCATGCTGGAGATGGAAGGCTCATACGATAAGACATCCGGTCAATTGCGAATGGATACCGATAATATTCTTTTGAAAGAAAAATATATTGGATTAGTACAGCGGGCTTTTGCAATTGATGCAGGAAAAACGTTGGAACCAAAGGAGAGTGAAAAGATACTTTCCGCGCTCCGCTGGGATGTCAAAAAAGAAACGCCACTCAATGAACAGAGAGCAGATGGAATGCTGGTGCAGCAGATGTGCTGCAAGCGGGCATTTATACGAGGCGCGTTTTTTGCAGCAGGATCGATCAGTGATCCGAACAAATCGTACCATTTTGAGATTGCCTGCAGGACGATGGAACAGGCAATGCAGTTGCAGGAACTGGTGGGATACTTTGAGGCAGAAGGCAAAATTGTCCAGCGTAAGGAACGGTATGTTCTCTATATAAAAGAAGGTTCACAGATTGTGGATATGCTCAATGTCATGGAAGCATATGTATCTTTGATGAAATTGGAGAATGTCCGCATTTTAAAAGAAATGCGCAATTCCGTGAACCGTAAAGTAAACTGTGAGACGGCAAACATCAATAAGACAGTCAATGCCGCGGTCAAACAGATCGAGGATATCAAAAAAATCCAAAAATACATTGGATTTGATCAGCTTCCAAAGCCACTGGCCGAAGTGGCACAGGTAAGACTGGATTATCCGGAAGCAACATTAAAGGAACTTGGTACATATCTTGATCCACCGGTAGGAAAATCCGGGGTCAACCACAGATTGCACAAACTGGCTGCAATCGCAGAAGAATTCGAGAAACCAGTACAAACAACCGAAAATAAAGTGATCAAATGAGGATGAGAACTGATGAGTCAGAAATTGTTATTTATTTTTAACCCACATTCGGGAAAAGGACAGATTAAGAATAATCTGGTAGAAATCATAGATACTATGGTAAAAGCAGACTTCGAAGTGACGGTATATACCACACAGGCACAGGGAGATGCCATACAGAAAGTAGCAGCAGAAGCTGCAAATTATGACCGTATTGTATGCAGTGGAGGAGATGGAACCCTCGATGAAGTGATGACCGGACTGATCCAGAGTGGAAAGGATGTGCCGATCGGTTATATACCGGCAGGCAGTACCAATGATTTTGCCAATTCTCTTGGCATCCCAAAAGACATGACAAAATCAGCGGCAGTAGCAGTGGGAGATCATCCATTTCCATGCGATATCGGAGATTTTAATTCCGATACATTCGTTTATGTTGCTGCATTCGGACTTTTTACGGAAGTGTCTTATAAAACATCCCAGCAGTTGAAAAATATTTTTGGGCATGTGGCATATATTATGGAAGGCGCCAAATGCCTGCATGATATTCCTTCTTATAATATGCAGGTGGAATATGATGGAAATGTATTTCAGGATGAGTTTATCTATGGAATGGTCACAAATTCCATTTCGGTAGGTGGATTTAAAGGTATGACAGGCAATGATGTCAAACTGGACGATGGTGTTTTTGAAGTCACAATGATCAAAAAGCCGCGCAATCCGATCGAGCTCAATGAGATTCTCGCATGTCTTGCGAATATGATCGATGACACGGATCTGATCTATTCTTTTAAGACAGATCAGGTACGCATTACAGCAAAAGAAAACGTCGCATGGACTTTAGACGGAGAGTTCGGAGGTGAGCATGAGGAGGTTCTTATTCAAAATCTCCATCAAAGGGTTACAATCTTTTGTTGAATTGTTAAATTTTTAACTTTATTTTTCAGGAGAAATGTACTATAATCAAGTTAACTTATGATTAGGAGGAAATTGAAATGTTAGTATCTGCAACAGAAATGCTTAAGAAAGCAAAAGCAGGCCACTATGCAGTTGGTCAGTTCAATATCAATAACTTAGAGTGGACAAAGTCTATTCTTCTTACAGCTCAGGAGCTCAACAGCCCGGTTATCCTTGGTGTATCTGAGGGTGCTGGAAAGTACATGACAGGTTTCGGTACAGTAGCAGCTATGGTTAAGGCTATGGACGAGGAACTCGGAATTACAGTTCCTGTAGCTCTTCACTTAGATCATGGAACATACGAAGGATGCTACAAGTGCATTAAGGCTGGATTCACATCCATCATGTTCGACGGATCTCATTATCCATTCGAGGAGAACCTTGCTAAGTCTACAGAGTTAGTAAATGTAGCTCACAACTTAGGTCTTTCTATCGAGTGTGAAGTTGGTTCTATCGGTGGAGAAGAAGACGGTGTCGTTGGTATGGGCGAGTGCGCAGATCCAGACGAGTGTAAGACAATCGCTGATCTTGGCGTAGATATGCTTGCAGCTGGTATCGGTAACATTCATGGCAAGTACCCAGAGAACTGGCAGGGATTAAGCTTCGAGACATTGGATGCAATCCAGGCTAAGACAGGTGAGATGCCATTAGTTCTTCACGGTGGTACAGGTATCCCTGAGGATATGATCAAGAAAGCAATCTCTCTTGGTGTATCTAAGATCAACGTTAACACAGAGTGCCAGTTATCTTTCGCAGATGCTACACGTAAATATATCGAGGCTGGTAAGGACTTAGAGGGCAAAGGATTTGATCCTCGTAAGTTACTTGCTCCTGGTGCAGATGCTATCAAGGCAACTGTTAAAGAGAAGATGGAATTATTTGGTTCAGTTGGTAAAGCTGAATAAGATGGAATTACAAAGGAAGTGCCATGTGACACTTCCTTTTTTTCATGCCATTTAATTCATAAAAGGATAAGAAAATGTACCCCTTTGGAGTATGTTTATAAGATGTTACCAAAAAATAAGTAGATTTTTGATGAAAAACGGCAAATGTGAATAAAATCAAAAAACTTTAAAAAAAATGGTTGCATTTTAAGTTGGAAAGAGGTATCTTAGTTTCAGAATAAATGCGAGATATGAACGAGGGCGTTCCAACTAGGATTGGAATGCCCTTTTTTAGTAAAAAGTTTCGCTTTATAAAATAAAATGCAATCAAGGGGATTTGATTGTTGGAAAGAAAGGATGTTGTGGAAATGAGTGACTATTATAACGTAGCAGACATTTTCGGAGAAAACGTATTTAACGATGCAGTAATGCAGGAACGTCTTCCGAAAAAAGTTTACAAAAAACTCCATGAAGTAATGGAGGAAGGAAAAGAATTAGATCTTGAGACAGCCGATGTCGTTGCACATGAGATGAAAGAATGGGCTATTGAGAAAGGTGCAACCCACTATACACATTGGTTCCAGCCACTGACAGGTGTTACTGCTGAGAAACATGATTCTTTCATTACAGCACCAATGCCAAACGGAAAAGTATTAATGAGTTTTTCCGGTAAGGAATTGATCAAAGGTGAGCCGGATGCATCATCTTTCCCATCCGGAGGACTTCGAGCTACATTTGAGGCGAGAGGTTATACAGCCTGGGATTGTACATCACCTGCATTTGTTCGTCAGGATGCTGCAGGCGCAACACTTTGCATTCCAACTGCTTTCTGTTCTTACACAGGAGAGGCACTGGATCAGAAGACACCACTTCTTCGTTCCATGGAAGCAATCAATGAGCAGTCACTTCGCTTATTAAAATTATTTGGAAATACAACATCCACAAAGGTTACACCTTCTGTTGGACCTGAGCAGGAGTATTTCATTGTAGATCGTGAAAAATATTTACAGCGTAAAGATTTGATCTTTACAGGTCGTACATTATTCGGTGCAATGCCTCCAAAGGGTCAGGAAATGGATGACCATTACTTCGGAGCTATCCGCGAGAGAATTGCAGCTTACATGAAAGATGTAAACAAGGAACTCTGGAAACTGGGTGTATCTGCAAAGACACAGCATAACGAGGTTGCTCCTGCACAGCACGAGTTAGCTCCAATCTATGCTGAGTGCAACGTGGCTGTAGACCACAACCAGTTGATCATGGAGACATTAAAGAAAGTAGCTGGACGTCATGGTTTACAGTGCTTACTTCATGAGAAGCCATTCGCAGGTGTGAACGGATCCGGAAAACATGACAACTGGTCCATTACAACTGATGACGGAATCAATTTACTTGACCCAGGCAAGACACCACATGAGAACGTACAGTTCTTACTTGTACTTACCTGTATCTTAAAAGCGGTTGATAATCATGCCGCACTTCTTCGTGCAGCAGCAGCTGACGTAGGAAATGATCACAGATTAGGAGCAAACGAGGCACCACCAGCAATCCTTTCTGTATACTTAGGAGACCAGCTCGGAGATGTATTAAATCAGTTAATCTCTACTGGTACAGCAACACACAGCTTGAAGGGTGAGAAACTTGAGACAGGTGTTAAGACAATTCCTGATTTCATGAAGGATGCGACAGATCGTAACCGTACATCACCATTCGCTTTTACTGGTAACAAGTTTGAGTTCCGTATGGTTGGTTCTCAGGATTCTGTTGCACAGGCAAATATTGTATTGAACACAATCGTCGCTGAGGCATTCTCAGAGGCTTGTGATGTGCTTGAGAAAGCAGACGATTTCGAACTTGCTGTACATGATCTGATTAAAGAGTATGCGGTTGAGCATCAGAGAATCGTATTCAACGGAAACGGATATTCGGATGAATGGGTTGAGGAAGCTGCAAAGCGTGGTCTTCCAAATATTAAATCCATGGTTGATGCAATTCCTGCTTATACAGCACCGGAATCTGTTGCAGCATTCGAGAAGTTCGGCGTATTTACAAAGCCAGAGCTTGAGTCCCGTGTAGAGATCGAGTATGAGACTTATGCAAAGACAATCAACATCGAAGCAAAGGCTATGATCGATATCGCTGGAAAGCAGATCATTCCTGCAGTTATCAAATATACAACAGAGCTTGGACAGTCACTTGCAACTGTTAAGACAGCATGTGCAGATGCTGATGTCAGCACACAGACAGAACTGTTAAAAGAGACATCTGCATTACTTGCAGAGACCAAAGCTGCACTGACAAAGTTACAGGAAGTAACTGAGCAGGGCGGAAAGATGGAAGAAGGCAGAAATCAGGCAGCATACTACAGAGATACTGTTAAGACAGCAATGGATGCACTTCGCGCACCAGTAGATAAGCTTGAGATGATTGTAGACAAAGACTTATGGCCAATGCCATCTTATGGAGATTTAATTTTCGAAGTATAATTATTGAAAGTTAATTCATAAATATTATTAAAATAAAGGACACTTTTTCAGAACCACAAAGCTGTGGAATTTTGGGGAAGTGTTCTTTTTTATATCATAAGGAGGGACGACCCACGAAGTGGGAGGATCCCTTGTGATCGATGTACGTCAATGAAGGAGGGAAACGTTATGGAACAACAAATTATTGATTTCATTAATGACAACATGTTTGGCATCTGGTTTCTGATCGGTGCCGCACTGGTATTCTGGATGCAGGCAGGTTTTGCTATGGTAGAAACTGGTTTTACCAGAGCAAAGAATGCCGGAAATATTATTATGAAGAACCTTATGGACTTCTGTATTGGTACCGTTATGTTCATTCTGATAGGTTTTTCATTGTTACTGGGTGAAGATTTCTTAGGATTTATCGGAAAACCTGGATTTGATATTTTTACAAGTTATTCAAATTTTGATTTTTCAAACTTTGTATTCAACTTGGTATTCTGTGCAACCACAGCAACCATCGTATCCGGTGCTATGGCTGAGAGAACAAAATTCTTATCTTATTGTATTTATTCTGCAGTAATTTCTGCATTGATCTATCCAATCGAAGCACACTGGATCTGGGGCGGTGGATGGCTTGCACAGCTTGGCTTCCATGATTTCGCAGGATCCTGTGCAATTCATATGGTAGGTGGTATCTCCGCATTGATCGGAGCTGCAATGCTTGGACCGCGTATTGGTAAGTTTACAAAAGACAAATCCGGGAAGATTACAAAGGTCAATGCTTTTCCAGGACATAACCTTCCAATTGGAGCACTTGGTGTATTTATCCTGTGGTTTGGATGGTATGGATTCAACGGTGCTGCATGTACAACAGGTGATCAGCTTGCAAGCGTATTCCTTACAACAACCGTAGCACCAGCAGTGGCAACTGTTGTATGTATGATCTTTACATGGATCAAATATGGTAAGCCGGATGTTTCCATGTGTCTGAATGCATCTCTTGCAGGACTTGTAGCAATCACAGCTCCATGTGATGTGACAGATTGTCTTGGAGCAATTATTATCGGTTTTGTTTCTGGCTTACTTGTATGCTTTGGAGTATGGCTTCTTGATTATAAGCTTCATGTGGATGACCCAGTTGGTGCTGTGGCTGTACATATGATGAATGGTATCTGGGGAACAATCGCCGTTGGTTTATTTGCAACAACATCTGCACCGGGAAACGATACAGTAAAAGGTCTTTTCTACGGTGGCGGATTCAAGCAGTTAGGTATTCAGTTATTAGGTTTCGTTACTGTTGCAGCATGGACTGCCGTAACAATTACCATCGCATTTGTTATTATTAAGAAGACAATCGGTCTTCGTGTTACTGAGGAAGAGGAAATCGTTGGTCTGGATTCTATGGAGCATGGTCTTGCATCTGCTTACTCAGGATTCTCCATCATGGATGTTTCCAACACTATGACAATGGATGTCAACGAAAACACAGATCTTGGTACACCAGAATATGCAGAGGCTTCACAGGCAAAGAAAGATGCCGCTGTCAAGGTTGTTTCCGCTATTCCAAAGGATGCAACCGGAATGTACAAAGTTGTTATTATCGCAAAACTGTCGCGTTACGATCACTTAAAGAAGGCAATGAACGATCTGGGTGTAACCGGTATGACCTGTACACAGGTTATGGGTTGTGGTATCCAGAAAGGTTCCGGCGAGCGTTATCGTGGTGCTGAAGTCGATGCAACCTTACTTCCTAAGATCAAGGTTGAGGTTGTCGTAAGCAAGATTCCTGTAGACAGTGTCGTAGAGGCTGCAAAGAAGGCCCTTTACACAGGACATATCGGAGATGGAAAAATCTTTGTATATGATGTTGCAAAAGTTGTCAAGATCCGTACAGGTGAAGAGGACATGGAAGCATTACAGGATGTTGAGTAAAATTGCACTAATCTAATGGCTAGGTTAGTGAATCTAATCCCCTTAGTTTTAGTATACATCAACAGCAGATCCCTGGCGAAAGCCGGGGATTTTTGCTGTGTAAAAAAGGTGTGAACAGGAATGCATAAAACAAAAGAAGATGCCAGCCGGCACCTTCTTTTCATGAAAAAGATTAGTATGAGAAAAAATATTATTATTAAAGGGAGGCCTCGCGCCCATTTAAAGGTGCGAGGAGAAAAATATGAAAAAGAAAAAGTTAATTTCTTATCTATGAACTCAGTATAGAATCCAATTATGAAGTTGGTATGTTTAGTTTATGAGTTTTTTGTAAATAAAATATGAACAAAATATTGCGACTTTAGTACTAGAAATGGAAAAATGCAAACGGTTGCGCTTGCGAGGCGTTCACAATTTAAGATTTGTTAAGACAATGTTAATGAAAAACAGGTCGACGAAGGCGCAAAATTGTGTATAATGAAATATGTTAAGTTATATACGAAACAGAAGGGATTTTTATATATGTACGATAGTATTATTATTGGTGCGGGAATTGCAGGAGCAACGACAGCCCGTAAGTTAGCAGAAGAAAAAAATAAAAAGGTACTGGTAATTGAGCGTAGAAATCACATCGGTGGAAACTGTTACGACAAGCCGGACGATTATGGAATTTTGATTCATGAGTACGGTCCACACATTTTCCATACAGAGGATGAGGGCGTGCGTGCCTTTTTGTCCCGCTTTACCGATTGGTATGATTTTGGACATGAGGTTGTTGCAAAGGTCGGGGACCAGCTCATTCCGGTTCCATTTAATTTGAATACACTTCATATGGTATATGATGAGGAAAAAGCTGCCCGTCTTGAGAAAAAGCTGATCGAAGCATATGGCGAGGGCAGCCGTGTGCCGATTATGAAGCTTCGCGAGAATGCAGATGCGGATGTCCGTGAAATTGCAGAGTTTGTTTATAAGAATGTTTTCTTATATTATACGATGAAGCAGTGGGGACAGAAACCGGAAGAAATCAGCCCGGAAGTTACCGGACGTGTGCCGGTTGTAATCTCCCGCGATAACCGTTATTTCAAGGACAAATACCAGAGTGTGCCATTACATGGATTTACGCCAATGTTTGAGAAGATGTTAGATCATCCGAATATTGAGGTATGGTTAGATACCGACTGTGGCGATGTGCTGAAATTTACAGATGATGGAATTTATTTTAAAGATGAAAAATTTGAAGGAGATCTCATCTACACAGGCGCGATTGATGAGCTGTTTGACTGCCGTTTTGGACGTCTTCCATATCGCTCACTGGATTTCAAATTTGAACATCTGAATCAGGATTCTTTTCAGGATCACAGCGTAGTAAATTATACGGTCAGTGAAGATTATACCCGTATCACGGAGTTCAAATTTTTGACCGGACAGAAAGATACAGACGGAACAACGATTGTGAAAGAATATCCGTTTGCATATACCGGAGCAGAGGGAGAAATTCCTTACTATGCGATTTTAGAGGAGAAGAATCAGCAGCTTTACGAGAAATACAAAGCATTGACAGAACAGTTTACAAACTTCCATCTGCTTGGAAGACTTGCAGAATATAAGTACTACAATATTGATGCAATGTGCCGTAAAGCAATGGAATTAGCGGAGGAATTATAATGAAATTATTAACATTTGCAATACCATGCTACAATTCACAGGATTATATGGAGCATTGTATTGACTCCATTTTGCCAGGTGGAGATGATGTGGAAATTCTGATTATTGATGACGGATCCAAGGACCGCACAGCAGAGATTGCTGATGCATATGAGGCAAAATACCCGGGAATCGTGCGTGCGATTCATCAGGAGAATGGAGGACACGGAGAGGCGGTCAATGCCGGAATCCGTAATGCGACTGGTTTATTCTTTAAAGTCGTAGACAGTGATGACTGGGTAAATGAGGAAGCCTATAAGCAAATTCTTAAGAAATTAAAAGAATTTGCAGGTGGACCGACGACACTTGATATGATGCTTGCAAACTATGTATATGAGAAAGAGGGCGCACAACATAAGAGAGTCATGCGACAGACCGGATTCCCACAGGATCGTGTATTTACATGGAGCGATATCCGGCATTTTCATAAGGGACATTATATTTTAATGCATTCTGTTATTTATCGTACCGAACTGTTGCGCGCCTGTGGATTAGAACTGCCGAAACACACCTTTTATGTGGATAACATCTATGTGTACAAGCCACTTCCACATGTGAGAACCATGTATTATATGGACGTGGATTTCTATCGCTATTTTATCGGCAGAGAGGATCAGTCCGTCAATGAAAAAGTCATGATCAGCCGTATTGATCAGCAGATCCGTGTGAACAAGATCATGATCGATGATGTGGATTTGCACAAAGTCACGAATCTGAAATGCCGCAAATATATGATCAATT
>URYB01000056.1 GCA_900552085.1 uncultured Lachnobacterium sp. | reverse complement strand
GACTGTTATGAACTCTTCGTTGATCTGCTGGATGAAACAGGTGGAATTGCAACAATTGCACGCATTCTTGCGGATCACGAAATCAGTATTAAGAATATCGGAATTATTAACAACCGTGAATTTGAAGAAGGTGTTCTGCACATCGTATTAAAAGATGAAGAAAGCCTGATCTCCGCTGAAAAAGTTCTGCAAAAACATTCCTATGTGATTCATAAACGTTAAAAGGGAGCCTACGCTCCCTTTTTCATATCCTTTTATGCCTTGCAAACAGCATCTTCAAGTACTTCAAAATAATTTTCAAATGTCTTTCTGCAACAGCCCGGATCTAATATGATGATTCCCGGCTGCACAAGTCCCGGTATTGCAAAGGACATCGCAACGCGATGATCATCATAGGTTGAAACTTCGCAAGCCTGTGGCGTTCCCGGTTCAATGCAGATACATCCATCTCCAACTTCTTTACATACAATCTTCATTTTCGTGAGATTTTCTGTGATTGCATGCAAGCGGTCACATTCCTGATAACGAATATGTCCAATTCCGGTAATCGTCACCGGTGTTTCTGCAAAACAGGAAATTGCAGCCAATGTAAGCGCCTGATCGGAAAAAGCAGACAAGTCAAATGTTCCTCCCTGCATTTTTCCTTCCGGTGGAAGCAGAAGAATTCCATCGCTCTCTTCTTTACTCTTGCATCCCATTTTCTCTAAAACATGTAAAAACTGTGTATCGCCCTGTAAACTGTCCCAATGTACATGCAATACTTTTGCCGGCACGTGCAAAACCGGACACATAGCATAAAAATAAGATGCAGCGGAAACATCCGGTTCAATCTGATATTCTTTTGCTTCATAAGCTGCTTCTTTTGGTATGCAGAAATCACACGGAGATTCCTCTAAAACAGTTACGCCAAACTGCCGCATCATGGCAATTGTCATCTGTACATAGGCCATGCCATGATTTCCTTTGACATGAATATGGAAATCATTTTCAAATAACACCGCAGAAATCAATAAAGCACTCAAAAACTGGCTGCTTTTATCTACATCAATTGTTACTTCATATTTTGTAACACCCTCATTCCTAATCGTAAATGGAAAATGATAATGTTCTTCATCAAAAGCAATTTCTGCCCCCAATTCTTCTAATGCTGTAAGAAGTTCCTGCATCGGTCTCTTCTTCATCTGTTCCGATGACAGGATATGGTAGCTTCCCTTTGACAAACCAAGATATGCTGTCAGAAAACGGGCAGCAGTTCCTGCACTCCCTACGTCAATCTCAGCTTCTGTTTTTGGAATCTTTCCACCAAATCCTGTAATTGTTACGACTGCATTATCCTCATCCACCTCTACCGGAAATCCCAAAGAGATAAGGGACTGCAAAAAATGTCTGCTGTCATCCGAAAAAAGCACTCCACGCAACACACTTTTCCCCTGTGCCAAAGCTGCAATCAAAAGCGCACGATTTGTGATACTTTTCGATCCAGGAACAGACACCTTAATAGGTTTGCCGGAAGCTTTCTTTACTTCATATCGGTCCTGCATTTTCATCTGTTATTACTCCTTCTGCAAAACAAAATTCTGATGATTGTTGTAATCGTAAAAAAAGAGGTTGCAAGCAACCTCTTTTCTTTTTCTTATAAATCGTTGAAAATCTGATAAATGTCAATCTTTAATGCATCGGTATCTGTCATACCAATAAAGATTGCGCCATAATGATATCCATCCGGTCCATCGTCACGACGAACAATTTCAATCACTGCATCTACAATTTCCTTTGTCCAGATCTGGATCTTTGTGTCATAATAAGTGCCGGTCTCAAGTTCCTTCTTGCAGGTAAAACCAATACCGCTTCGTGAAATATCAGTTACATCTACATGCACATACTTAAGAGTGGTAACACCTTCTTCGTCCAGTCTCTCAAGCTGAATCTCAACATCCAAATCTAATCTTTTATGCTTTCTTTTCTCTTCCATAAAAATCTGCTCCCTATCTACATGTTCTCATAGCTAAAAATATATATTTATATTAGTACATATTTGTCCGTTTGACAAGGCTAATTCACACATATTTTACCAATTTATTGAATCAGCATGGCATCTCCAAACGAGAAAAACCGGTATTTTTCTTTTACAGCGATCTCATATGCATGGAGAACATGTTCTCTGCCCGCCAAAGCAGATACCAGCATAACAAGTGTAGACTGTGGCAGATGGAAGTTTGTAATCAATCCGTCAATGACCTTAAACTTGTATCCCGGATAAATAAAAATTTCTGTCCATCCGCTTGTCTCATGAAGCATTCCATTCTCATCGGCTGCTGACTCCAGAGTTCTCGTGCTTGTAGTACCGACCGAAATCACGCGACCTCCATTCGCTTTCGTACGATTGATCTTCTCGGCAGCTTCAGCTGACACCATATAAAATTCCGAATGCATATGATGATCGAGTACATTGTCCACCTTGACCGGACGGAACGTACCAAGACCTACATGTAAGGTCACTTCTGCAATATCCACGCCCATCTCTTTTACTTTTTCGAGAAGTTCCTTCGTAAAATGAAGGCCTGCTGTCGGTGCAGCTGCAGATCCATCATATTTTGCATAAACGGTCTGGTAACGGTTCTTGTCCTTTAACTGATGTGTGATGTATGGTGGAAGCGGCATCTGTCCCAGCTGATCTAGGATTTCTTCAAAAATCCCTTCATAATGAAACTGAATCAAACGGTTTCCTTCCTCGACCACATCGACAACTTCACCGGTAAGAAGTCCTTCGCCAAAAATAATCTTTGTGCCTGGTTTTGCCTTTTTCCCGGGTTTTACCAATGTCTCCCAGATATCATTTTCTTTTCTCTTGAGCAAAAGCACTTCAATTTTTGCCTGCGTGTCTTCTTTTACACCAAACAGTCTCGCCGGAATTACCTTGGTGTTGTTAATTACAAGGCAATCTCCCGGATGCAGATACTCCAGTATATCCGTAAAATGTTTGTGTTCTACCTCTCCCGTCTGACGGTCAAGTACCATCAGGCGGGAACTGGAACGGTCTTCGAGCGGATCCTGTGCGATCAGTTCCTCCGGAAGATCATAGTCATAATCTTTTACATTCATTCCATCCATTGTATTAGCCTCTCAACTGGATTCCCATCTGCTCTAATCCTTTTAAGATTTTATTCATTGCGCTGGTAATGTCATTTTCCTCTAAGTTTTTGTCTTTTCCACGGAACTTCAGAGAATATGCAACAGACTTGAATCCCTTTTCAATCTGTGCGCCTTCGTATACATCAAAAAGCTCATAGCTTTCTAAGTATGCGCCGCCTTTTTCATCGAAGACTTTCTCAATATCTCCAACAAGAATATTCTTTGGAACAACCATAGATAAATCTCTTGAAGAAACCGGGAAGTTTGTAATTCCTTCATATTTATAATCGAAGGATGCACGGGAAACAATTTCCGGCATATCGATTACTGCAATGTAAACACGATCTTTGATTGCATAGTTTGCCGCAACTGTCGGATGAACTTCACCAAGGTATCCGATAACAGCCCCATCATAAACAACATTCGCTTTACGTCCCGGATGAAGGAATGGAAGATCTGCTGTCGGATCATACTCCGCCTTGTCTCTTAAGCCGAGCTGGGAAAGAAGCTCTTCAACAACCCCCTTCATTGTGAAGAAATCTCCATCTCCATACATTCCAAAAGTAAGCTGCATACGCTCTTCTGGAAGTTCTGTAAGCGGAACCTGCTTTGGAAGATAAATGTTACCCATCTCATACAGATGTACATCTTTATTTCTTCTGCCAAAGTTTGTCGACAGAGAAGTCAGCATTCCGTTCAATGGCAATGTACGCATAATGGAGTAATCCTCTCCTAACGGATTGGAGATAACCACTGTATTGCGCAAATCAGAATCTGCAGGAATCAATAACTTGTCAAATACCTTCGGGCTTTCGAACGAATAGGTCATAGCCTGTGAAAATCCGCAGAACTCTGCAACCTCACGGGCCTTTTCTTCCATGCGAAGCTTGAAACTCTTGCCGCCGGCAGTTGATTCTCCACTTGGAAGTGTTACTCCGATATTGTCATATCCATAGAATCTTGCAACTTCTTCCGCCATATCTGCATCGCAAAGCAGATCCTGTCTCCAGGAAGGAACAAGAATCTCATTTGCAACTTCATCGTATCCAAGATCAATCTTCTTGAAGTACCCGATCATGGTCTCTTTATCAATATCTGTGCCAAGAAGTTTGTTGTATTTGTCTGGCTCAAATGGAATACGGATGCCTTTACGTTTCACCGGATAAATATCTACGGCTCCACCAACAACCTCTCCTGCGCCAAGCTCTTCTACAAGCTGACATGCACGGTTCATTGCCTCCATGGCAAGGTTTGGATCCAATCCCTTCTCAAACTTTGCAGAAGCATCGGTACGAAGTCCGATCTTCTTGGAAGACTTACGGATATTCGTTCCATCAAAGCATGCTGCCTCGAAAAGCATTGTGTGTACATTCTCTGTGATCATGGAATTCTCACCACCCATGATTCCGGCAATACCGATTGCTTTCTCTGCATCACAGATCATCAGTACGCTGTCATCCATCTGGCGCTCCTGACCGTCCAGTGTAACAAATTTTTCGTCTTTTGCTGCACGTCTTACAATAATTTCATTTCCTGCAATGGTATCCAGATCATAGGCATGCATTGGCTGACCATACTCTTCCATTACATAGTTTGTAATATCAACCAGATTGTTGATTGGGCGAATGCCATGGGAACGAAGACGCTCCTGCATCCACTTTGGTGATGGTGCAAATTTCACATTCTTAACAACTCTCGCTGTATAGCGGCTGCAAAGATCTGCGTCCTTTACTGTTACCTTTACAATATCATTAACATCCTCATCATTTCCGGTTTCTGTAACAACCGGAGGAACAAATTTCTTATCAAATGTTGCAGCAGCCTCTCTTGCAAGACCAAGTACAGAGAAACAGTCTACACGGTTGGAAGTGATTTCATATTCAATCACACTGTCATCCAGTCCGAGATAAGATACTGCATTCTCTCCAACCGGTGCGTCTTCGCCGAAAATATAAAGACCATTCACTGGTGCATCCGGGAACATTTCTCTTGTAGAACCAAGTTCCTCGATGGAGCACATCATACCGTTTGATTCAATGCCACGAAGTTTGCCTTTTTTGATTTTGATGCCACCAGGTGTCTTTGTGCCATCATGTCCGCCTGCAACACGTCCGCCGTCCAATACAACAGGAACTTTTGCACCTTCGAATACGTTTGTTGCACCTGTAACAATCTGTGTCAGTTCCGGCTCACCGATATCTACCTGACAGATCACAAGCTTGTCCGCATCCGGATGACGCTCGATTTTCTTTACCTGTCCAATTACGATCTTGTCCAGATCTGCATCCAGCTGCTCATAGCTTTCTACTTTTGATCCAGACAGTGTCATTGCATCTGTATATTCCTGTGCAGTACAGTCAAGCCCAGGAACTAATGCTTTTATCCATTTTAATGATGTATTCATCTAATCTAACCTCCTAGAACTGTTTTAAGAAACGATCATCGTTTTCATAAAGAAGACGCATGTCATCAATTTCATACTTCAGAAGTGTGATACGCTCCTGTCCGATACCGAAAGCAAAGCCTGAGTACTCTTCCGGATCAATGCCGCTCATACGAAGCACACGTGGATGTACCATACCACATCCAAGAATTTCAATCCAGCCCTCTCCTTTACAGAAACGGCAGCCTTTTCCACCGCACTTAAAGCAGGAAACATCCATCTCAGCAGATGGCTCTGTAAATGGAAAATGGTGTGGACGGAATTTTACTTTTGTCTCTTTTCCAAAAAGCTGCTGTACGAACTGGGTTAATGTTCCCTTTAAGTCAGAAAATGTAATACCTTTGTCAATTACCATTCCCTCAATCTGATGGAAGGATGGGGAATGTGTTGCATCCACTTCATCTGCACGGAATACACGTCCCGGTGCAATCATACGGATTGGCGGTTTCTTGTTTTCCATCACACGAACCTGTACCGGAGATGTCTGTGTACGAAGGAGAATTTTATCTGTGATATAGAAAGTATCCTGCTCATCTTTTGCCGGATGATTTGCCGGAATATTCAATGCCTCAAAATTGTAATAATCATACTCTACTTCCGGTCCTTCTACGACTTCGTATCCCATACCTGTAAAGATACGCTCTACTTCCTCTAATACCATTGTATTCGGGTGTGTATGACCAACACGATTCTTCTTTGCAGGAAGTGTTACGTCAATCACTTCATGTTCCAGACGGTGCTCAAGTTCAGCTGCCTCAAGTTTCTTCTTTGTCTCTTCAAGTTTTGCTTCAATGGCTTCACGTGTTTCGTTTACCCACTGTCCGACTTTTGGACGATCCTCTGGAGCAACATCCTTCATTCCTTTTAATACCGCAGTCAGTTCACCCTTTTTACCAAGGACAGAAACTCTGACATCATTGAGTTTTGCAAGACCATCGGAATTTTCAATCTCAGCCATTGCATGTTCTCTGATTTTCTGCAATTTTTCTTTCATGGTTTTCTCCTTTTTCATTATTTTATTCATTATTTATTTTTTGGAAATCACAGTTGATCTTTATGCTATATAAAAAAATTTTTATAACATAAAAAAGTCCCCTGCAGCTTCCTGCAAGGGACGAATTAATCCGCGTTACCACCCTGATTCCTGTATCTGTCATACAGGCTCTCATTTCTGCTTAACGTGCAGCGTCCGTCATGAACTAAACAAATAGGACTCTTTCATTCATGAAGCTCCTGTGCGAAAATTCATATCTTAATCTGTCTTAAGGAAGCTTACAGCCGGTGACTTCCTCTCTCTGAAAGTGATTTAAGAATTACTGTACACATTCATTGCCTTTAACACGTGTGCTATTTTAACACAAGAAATCTGATTCTGCAAGTGTTTCCTCTATTTTTCCTGTTCCAGATCCACATCAAAGATATTTTCAATCTTTACATCGTGATAATAGAACTGCAGAATTTCCTGCCAGCTCATCCCTTCTTCTCCCATGGCATTCGCCCCATACTGACTCATACCGATTCCATGTCCAAAACCGCCTCCGGTTAAGACAATCGTTCCGTTTTTCTGGCTTTTTACTTCAAAGCATGCGCTCGGAACCGAGTTCACATCCGTTCGCACCGTTCCATCGGCCAGTTCCAGTTTCGTCATATATTTTCCTAGAAAAAAGCGAATATCATTTTCTGCATCATAGTCTCTGTCGCCTTGTTCAAAACTGGCAGTAAGCGAAAGCACGTAGCCAGAACTGCTCCGTTCTTTTACTTTAATTTTTTTCAGGCGTCCAAGTTCCGGATCCATTCCCATCTTATTTGAAATGGTGGCGGTCCAACGATAATAAGGTGAATCCGAATCATACGACTTGACCTGCTTGTTTATAAATTTATGAAATGCCTGTTTATTGGACAGGTCTTTTGTTTTCGCCTGTGTATGGTTTTCGCCTTTCAGATATCCCGGTGAATCTGCGTTCCATACTTCCAATGTCTCCGAGTACCCCGGTGAAGTCGAATAATAATAACAGTCCGTCAAAGCACCATCGTATGTCAGGACCATCCCACTGGTGTCTAGTACAGCCTGGTCTGTCACATCATATGTCGTCGTTGCATGATAGACCTGATAGGCTGTCGTATCATCTAAATTGGCCCCATACTGTGCGTAGGCCTGGTTATGCATCTGGCCATAGGCAAATGTCCGGGCAGACGCCGCCTGTGCTTTCAGTGCCTCATAAGAAAATCCAAGTGGCATCTCGGATGGCAGAACATAACGCACATAATCTTCTACCGGAAGTTCATTGATCAGTATATATCCATCCGCTTCCTTACGGATAATAAAATTGCCTTCATAGCCTTCAGCTATTTTTTTACCTCTGCTGTTGCATACAAACAACTTTCCTGTTGTCGGGGAAATGCAGATTTCTTCTCCGTTCTTTTTTCCTTTCAAATAACTGCTTGCTGCTGTCAGTTTTTTTGCCCTTACCTTTTTCTCATTTACTGTATAGGTTTTGTTACTCTTTATGTACAAATCCGAATAAGTAATATTATTTCCATTTTTTAACAGTACACGGATATTATTTGCAATATCTTTGGAATACTGGACAATGGCACAGGCCTTCTTATCCGCTACAATCAGTTTCACCTTTGAATTTCCGATCACCAGATCCGACATCGCAATCTGGCGCACAGGTTGTCTGACGAGAAGTGAATCGGAAACCACATATACCGGAAGGGTTCCTTCATAGGATAACGCCTCATAATCTTTGATCTGAACTTCTTTTTCCGAATAACGGTCTAATACACCTTCTATTCCATCTGATTTTGCCAGAATATGCGTAATCTTTCCGTTTGAAAGTTCGATATCTGCGACTCCGGTATAATCACTCTGTGCGGTGCCTTTTGCAATATAATTCGTATGATCATAAAGAATAATAATTTCATTTTCTTTATTTGACATGATATAAACATTGCGAATCCATCCGCTGTAGGAATCATCGAAATGTTCCTGTTTTTGCCCTGTCTGCTCTGCCGAATCCGACATGTTCATAACAATTACAAATGTAATGATCACCGTGATAGCCGTTATCACCAGAAGTAAAACTCCCAGCCGTTTCATTTTGTCTTTCTTTTTCATTGCATCTAAACTCCTGTGTCTGTTATGACAATAATAATATAATAAGGAGCCACCATCAAGGCAGCTCCTTTTCTCTTTCGTACTTTCAAAACTCTTTTGTTCTTTACAAACTCTTTCGTATATTCTATGAGTAACCCAAAATGCCGGTTCCTACAATTTAGACTCCTAGCTAATGCTAGGTGGGCGACCGCAGTTTACCTTCTGCCTTCCACTGATACGAGGCGGCCTGACATCCAGTAACTCATATAGGAATCCCGTTTAAAGTAAATGTAGGTTCTAAATAGTAGGAGTTGTCGCACATCCCAGGCTAAATATTTATCTTAAGTACATTTTATTTATTCTTTTGTAACCTCTCTTATTATACTTTAATATGTGTACAATTTCAATGATAAATTCCATGTACTTTTTACCAAATTTCGTATCTGAATTTTTACTTACAGAAGCTTGCTGATAAATCATAGTTTTTAGCATTTAAAGAATATATTTACTGCGGTTTTCTCTCATACCATGTGCAAATATCGCAAGGGCAATCAAAAAAGCAACCAGTTCCACATATGTCCAAACACGTCCAACCTGAATGATCTTACGGTCTGCAAGAATTCCTACAACTCCGACAACAAAAGAAACAATCGCGAAAAAAATCATATAAGGGAACGAACTCTTAATATAGGCTTTTGGATCCTTGCACTTTTTTATTTCATCTTCTGCCACAACCACACTGTTGATTTTTCCGGTTTTCTTCATTCGGATTGCAATCACTCCAAGATAAATTCCAAAAAAAGCAATCACAATATCCATCAATAAAATTGTCTTCATAAATTATTTTCCTCCTGCTTGTCTTGCGTATATTTTATTGTAACATCTTTTCCTATAAATGAAAACCTTTGTGGTTTTTGTCAAAATATTCAAATATTATTGTATTTTTTAGTGTTTTATAGTAAAATATACTTAATATTTAAAAAGGAGACAAAAATATGAGTATGGAAAATGCTAAAATTTTAATTACTGACGACTCTATCCTTGCAAGAAAACAACTAAAGGATATCATTTCAACATTAGGCTCTCCCGTTTTTATCGAGGCTGTAGATGGACAGGATGCAATCGACAAATACAAAGAATCCAAGCCAGACCTCGTTTTTCTAGACATCGTTATGCCAAAAAAAGACGGCAATGCTGCAATCAGAGAAATCATGGAATTCGATTCTGAAGCAAACATTATCATTGCTTCCTCTGTTGGTACCCAATCCCAATTGAAGTTTGCACTTGAAGCTGGTGCAAAAGATTTTATCCAGAAACCTTTGGATAAAGATCAGGTACTTAAGGTAGTCAGCAAATTCCTGGAAGGGAGATAAAATATGTATACACAATTTTTCGGAAACTATTTATTATCCAACGGATATGTGACACAGGAACAGCTTTTTTTCGCAATGCAGCGGCAGGCTGATAATCACTTAAAGTTAGGTACCCTTGCAATTCATGCCGGATACATGAATGCTTCAGAAGTCGATGATACGGTCATTCACCAGACACATCAGGATCGGAAATTCGGTGAGCTCGCAGTAGAACTTGGATATATGACAGATGAACAGGTGATGGAGCTGTTAAAAGAACAAAAACCAGCATTCCTTTCACTCGGACAGGTATTACTGGATGACGGTATTTTAAGCAACAGTGATTTTGAACAGATTATGAATGACTATCGTTCAAAAAACGGACTTGTAGAATCAGATATCGAAGATTCTGCTGTTGTTCGCAACCTGTTCCGCAATCTTTTTGCTTCTTCGAATGTTACACTCTCCCGCAATGGCGAGATGTTTGTAGAACTTCTTTTCAATGATTTCATTCGTTTCATCGGTGATGATTTCACATTAGGAGGAATCAAGGAAGCAACTGAGATTCCTGTAAAATGTTGTGTGAAACAGGAAATATTCGGAGACTACGCAATCCGGACATACATATCCATGGAACAAGAGGTTGCGATTGCTTTTGCATCCCGCTATGTAAAAGACACATTCAGCGATTATGACGAATATGTACAGGCATCTCTGGAAGATTTTCTGAATCTGCAGAATGGTCTGTTTATCGTAAATGTATCCAACGATTCCTCTACGGAACTTACCATCGGTGCACCGGAACATGTTCCGGGTGATACATTTGCTTTCGAAAATCAGGCATATCATTTTCCGTTTATGTTCCCGTTTGGAACAGTAAATATTTACATCGAAGCTGTAAAAATTAATGCATAAGCAATAAAAAATGCCCCGTCAGATTTCTGACGGGGTTTCATTTTTATATTTTGTAATTTGTGTTTTATAAGACTTTTGATAAGAATTCACACAAACGTGGATTCTTTGGATTAGTGAAAAATTCTTCCGGACCACTCTCCTCCTGAATCTGTCCCTCATTGATAAACATGACACGTGTTGCAACTTCTCTTGCAAATCCCATCTCATGAGTTACCACAACCATGGTCATTCCATCCTGCGCAAGTTCTTTCATAATTTCAAGTACTTCGCCAACCATTTCCGGATCCAATGCAGAAGTCGGTTCGTCAAATGACATGCCATCCGGATTCATA
>URYB01000055.1 GCA_900552085.1 uncultured Lachnobacterium sp. | reverse complement strand
CGCCTCGATTGCCTGATGCAGACCATCGGAATAACGGCGTCCCGGCATGATACGTCCGGTAAACTCATCTACGATCATAACCTGATCATCCTTTACAACGTAATCCTGATCACGGAACATCAGATAATGTGCACGAAGTGCAAGAATTACATTGTGCTGGATCTCAAGGTTATCAGCATCTGCAAGGTTTTCAATATGGAAAAACTGCTCAACCTTGTGCACACCCTGCTGGGTAAGATTAACAATCTTGTCCTTTTCATTAACGATAAAGTCTCCGGTCTCTTCCTGCTCAATTCCCATGATGGCATCCATCTTGGAATACTCCGGTACATCTTCACCTCTTGTCAGCTGTTTTGCCAAAATATCACATGCTTCGTAAAGCTTTGTGGACTTTCCACTCTGACCGGAAATGATAAGAGGCGTTCTGGCCTCATCGATCAATACGGAATCGACCTCATCGATTACTGCATAATGCAGACCACGCTGTACCAGCTGCTCCTTGTAGATTACCATGTTGTCACGTAGATAATCGAATCCGAGTTCGTTGTTTGTTACATATGTAATATCACAGTTATATGCTTCGCGACGCTCATCGTTGTCCATCTCATTTAATACAACACCGACTTTCAAACCGAGAAACTCATGAACTTTTCCCATCCACTCAGAATCTCGCTTTGCCAGGTAGTCGTTGACAGTAACGATACATACGCCCTTTCCTTCCAAAGCGTTCAAATATGCCGGTAAAGTAGAAACAAGCGTCTTACCTTCACCAGTCTTCATCTCAGCAATACGTCCCTGATGCAGGATAATACCACCGATGATCTGTACTCTGTAATGTTCCATTCCAAGGACACGGCGCGCAGCCTCACGGACAGTCGCATAAGCCTCCGGAAGTAAATCATCCAGTGTCTCCCCCTTTTCAAGACGATCCTTGAATTCTTTTGTTTTTGCCTGTAACTCTTCATCAGAAAGTGCAACCATCTGATCTCTGTAGGACTCTACCTTGTCCACGATCGGATAAATACGCTTTAACTCTCTCTGACTGTGTGTACCAAAAATTTTGGTTAATTTACTCATAATAAAATAGCTCCTAACTCGCATAGAATATTCGTATTGTACCACTTTCTCAATTTTTTCACAACTCTATGGCGTAAACGTTTTATGAACTTTTTATTAACAAGGATAGAATATCATCTAGTTTCGTCTTTTGTTATATTCGCATAAACTCGGCATTTTCTACTTCTCTATATGTTATCTACCCTCGTCAAACCGCATGCAAACTTGGACATTTCTTGGACATTTTGGACAACATAAAAGCGAGGGGGAGTTTTCTTCCCGCCTCGCCTAATAAAAAGCATTTACGATCTTATCCATTTCTTCCTGCTTAGTGCTCGGCATTACATGGCTATACAAATCCATTGTCATGGCTAAACTACTATGCCCTAATATCGTTTTTAATGTTTGTGGTTGCATACCAGCTTCAATTGCCCTCGTCGCAAATGTATGCCGCAACACATGCGGTGTAATCTCAGGGAAATCATAGCCATCTTGCCTAATCCACTGAACAACTCTATGTAATGATTGTGTTATTGCCGTGTCGCTGATCGGTTCGCCTTGCTCATAGCCCTCAAAATAATATGCATCAATGCTCCTGATCCCGGCAATCTCGTTTTGCTCTCTCTGTTCCTGCAGCAGTCCCAATATGTCCCCCCTCAGAGGAATATCCCTTTTTGAGGTTCTTGTTTTGGGGCTATCTGCTATCGTTCCTCTCCCACTTACATACTTGATAGTTCTTTGTACATGTATAACTCCATTCTTCCTGTCCACGTCAGAAAAGCGCAACCCCCGCAATTCTCCATTTCGCATGCCGGTAAGTAACATGATCCTAAAGAAATTATAATGAGTACTTCGTTGTGCATATTCCAAAAACAACGACTGCTGCTCTCTGGTCAATGCAATACGTGCTTTCTTTCCCTCACATTTTGGAAGTTCTGCCGCCTTAACCGGATTGTATACAATCATCTGATTCTTTACCGCTTGTGAAAAACAGCTATTTAGCATGGCCGATACCACTTTAATGCTTGCCTGCTTATATCCCTTGTCAGCCAAAGCATTATAGATAGCCTGTATATGTTCGCCTCGAATACTCTCAAGGCTCTTATTTCCAAGCCTTTGCTTAACTGCTATCTTGTAATATTCCTCATAACTCATATAAGTGCCCGCTTTGACTCTATTCTTCTTATACTGCTGCATCCATGTATTAAACCATTCGTCAAAAGTTGTTTTATCAGCGGTGGTATAAAATCCATGTTCCAACTTGTAGCGCAGGTCGTTCATCAATTTCTGTGTATCTCCGATCGTTGCCGCATGTACTGTATAGCTTTCCCCCTGGTAGGTAAAACGTCCTTCAAATGTGGTTGCACTCCTTTGCCTAATGCCTTTAGGAAGTTTTCGCCCCCTCTTGTCCGTTGCCATACTCTACACCCCTTTCTTTTTCCTGCATAGCTTGATCACTTTTTTATAAGACTGTTGCTCAATGTACTGCTGCCGCATCACCCTTACAACCGTCACACGCTTAATACCTTTCGATGTAACAACCATGCACTGATCTCCAATCTCAATTTTGCCGATCAGATCCGGTGGTACTCTCCACCTGAACCCTCTTTTGCCCGGATAATGAATACCTACTATTAACTCTACCCATCCACGAAATACATCGATTTGTTTCATATTCAGTTCACAGGCCGCTAAATAGGTACAATACCCGTCTATCAGCACATTATCATCATTTACAATGATCTCTGCCCTACTGCTGCCCATTTTCAGGCTATCTAATGCCCTCATCCGCTTTCGCTCTGCCGGCACCGTATTTGCAAACTCCGCAGATATTACGATATTATCTACAGAAAAATTCTTTATCAGCTCCATATTTCACGCCAAGGGCAGCAGTGCCGCCCCTTATCCTTTCTCTTATCACTTCTGGAAGTGCCTTTTTTGCAGATTCCGTCTTACTCTCAATATTTGATTAAGTATGTCAAACAGCTCCTTTATACTTTCGTGATCGCATAAAAGAGACATAAACTCTTTCTTTTGCAAATCATTAAATGTCACATACTCGCGAACCCATCCTAAAATCATTCCATAATCTTTATGCTCCGCATTAAATACAATCCAATCCTTTTCGCCATAGTAGCAAAAGGCTAATTTTTCATGTTTTCCCCCTATCTTAAGCATTGCATCCTGTTTACATGCCACAATTCCTTGTGTTTCGTCAATAATATCTAATTTCACGTCTGTACCTTTCCGGCATTTTCTGCTATACTACAGTTGTAACCATTTTAATCAGTTAGTGAGTTACACCGCCCCTGCCAGAGTGCCAGCTCGGCAAGGGCATTTTTTTATACAATCGCTTGCACCTGCGACTTCCCGAAGAATCTTGCTTTATAAATCTGTCCGTCTTCCCGGCTCCCCCAGATCAGATTGCAACCGAATAATGCTTTTGATCCGTGGATTACTTCATATCCAAGCTCTTTCCATCTGCTCCAAGTTTCAGTTTCTTCCTCAACTCCTGCGGCTTTCTTGGCCTCGTCAATGCGCGCTGCGTTGATTTCTACCGCCTTTGCGCTCAACCATGCTCTGTGCAGACATTCGGCAAAACCAAGATCCTTTTCTTTCCGGAATATCTTCCATGCGTTCAACATAATACTTTTGAGATCATATTTTCTCATATTGGTATGTCCCCTTTCTTCTGGTGCTCCAACAAGCCCCGGCAGGCTTTAGAGTATCTAGCCACTTCTGGGCATCTCACTCTCCCCCTATCCTGTTTCCCGGTGTTACGTTGCATTCTTGCTTTCCCTTTCGGTACTCCCGTCTACTTTCGCTGTTGTGCTTTCCTTTGATGATTGTATTATAATTCTATTTACCCCAATAGTATATTGACATTTTTACTATATTTGCCCCAATATATTTGTTTATCTTGTATATTTACATCAATATACATATATGGTATATTTCAGTATAAGGAGAAGTATATTATTCTTCTCCATTCATCTAAAAAAGGAGGGTAATATATGCCTGTATCTGAAGCACAACAAAAAGCCGTGAATAAATATGTCAAAAACAACTATGACCGAATTAATGTTACATTTCCAAAAGGGAAAAAGGCGGTCATACAGTCTCACGCATCCTCGAATGGAGAAAGTGTCAATGCTTTTATCAATAGAGCAGTAAACGAAACTCTGGAGCGCGACGGCTCCCCAACTGCTGCCGCTGATCCTCAAACTGAACCTCAACTGTCTACCGAGCCAAAAGAGACACCGAGTGCAGCAGTTGCTGATGGTCTGCCAGCCTATCTGACACCGGATATTCTCAGTCATATTGACCGCAAACGCTTTCTTGCCGGTGATATGGGGTATCAAATTGAAATCGGTTCAATAATTGGTATGGATCATTTATCTGAGCTATCTGATTATCTCAAACAACAGTAAGGGGGAATTATGATGGATATAGAAAAAAGATACAGTGTCGAACTGAATGCAATCAATAACCGATTGACAGACTTAGAGAGAGGACATATACATGAAATAACCGGTACTCCCGGCACCCCATCATGTGCCAAATTGGCAAATGATCTTCGCAAATCTATCGGCGAACTCCTCTATAAAATTGAGAATGATGAGCCGAGCATCACGCAAAAAGTTGCCAAAGCAGCAAAGAACATCTAATTTCGAAAGGAGTGTTTATTATGCCATTACCGCAAGAACGAATTTATACCACAGATGATATATACGCGCTTCCAGACGGACAACGCGCCGAGCTGATAGACGGACATATTTATTACATGGCACCACCAAGTCGCAAGCATCAGCTCATTTCTGGGGAACTTTTTACCCGCATTCACAATTACATCAAATCTAAGGGGGGCTCTTGTGAGCCGTATATTGCCCCATTTGCTGTTTTTCTGAATGAAGACGATAGAAATTACGTCGAGCCGGATATAAGCGTTATTTGCGACACTACAAAGCTTACCGACAAAGGTTGTATAGGTGCACCGGATTGGATCATTGAAATTGTATCTCCCGGCAGCAGGCGAATGGACTATTATACAAAACTTTTTAAATACCGGATGGCGGGTGTCCGGGAATATTGGATTGTTGATCCTGAGAAAAGACGTGTTACCGTGTATGATCTGGAACATGAAGATGTCAACGAATACACTTTCGAGGATGTTGTAAAAGTCAATATCTATCCTGATCTATCCATCAGTTTCCCAGATCTTAATCTTTAACATCAAGCTTCGGGCATTTGTTGTCCGGGGCTTTTTGTTTGGGATTTGCTTGGGATCAATCTCTGTGCAGATGCCATTATACCGTCCGCATACATGCACTGATACTTAAACAATTGCATGCTCTTTAGGAAAAATGTTCTTTGGGACATCTTGTATTCCGGCCGTTCTGGTTCGAATCTCATTAGATCAAGCACATTATCAAAATTATCTGTGTCTACATCCAACTGCTGCAATATCCGAATAGCTTTCACTACTGCCCATCTATGCCGCGGTAGCTGTTGGCATGGATAATTTACCTGAGCGCAATCTCTGCACACAAACTTGAGCCTTGATTGCATGTATAAATACCTCACCCGCCTGCTGCACACAGGACATCTAAAATAAATCGCATCATATACCCCCGCTCTGACGCTCTCAGACGGTGCTCTTGCTATTTTTCTATGCTCAGCAATAAAACTATCCACCCTAACGTATTCCGTTATGTCTCCTTTGATTTTATTATGTCCACCACTGCCATAGCCGCCCATGTCCACCCTCTTTTCGTTTTGCCTAAATATTCTTTGTCCACGGCACACCATTTCAACAGAATCAATGAATCCAATTTTGGACTGATCAGTTCTTCTCATCCTTTTCTAATCGTTGCAGCAGTCGTTTTCTTTCCCGATAAAAACTCGTCCTGCTAATAGGTATGAGTTCTCCTTGCAACGCCTTTCTCTTCTCGATCACGTCGTAAGAAATTTTATCCACAAGCGATATTGCAAGATACTCTCCCACCGCCGGATCTATTTCAACAGCTTTTGCCAGCACTTCACTGTGTGTATATTTCATGTATTCTCCCTCCATCCTGTAGGCAACAGTGCCAGCTATATTGCCTATAGTTTCAAAATTTGTAGGTTTTCTAAGGTTCTATATATGCTAAAATGTTAGCAAATGTTAACATTTTAAATTGCTATATACGTCCAGAAGTCATAAAAAGTCATCATGTGTGATAAGGATCACGTACTTTCCAAGGTCTATATATTCAAATTATTCAACGTTTTTCAACGTCATATTCTCCACCGTTCCACAATTTTCCATCATTGCGTTTCACACCTGTTATGCTGCAGATATTACGTTTTGTTGCCAGGCCTCAACCACGAGGGGAATATTTCCCACGTTGATTTTTCTTTTACAATCTTATCCGTCAACACAGGACTCAACCCTTTTTAAAATCTTAGCAAATCTTAACGTGTTTCTGGGGTGGTTCTGGGGTGGTTCTTGGTGCATTGGGTTTGTATTTTGCATCTTCTTTGTATCTTCTTTGTGTTTTCTTAAAAATGTAAGCTTTTGCAAAGTCCTGTTCCTTAGGTTTTCTAGGTAGCAAGCATCATAGATTTTTCTATTCGTTCGCCTTGAATCCGAACGGTAAAGCGAACGTTTTGCACCCTTTTTGATGCACACAAAAATACACCCTTTTTTGAAACGCTTTTTTGAAACGCTCTTTTGAAACGTTTTCCATTACAATCCGAAGGTGCGCAAAATTGAGCGGCAAGCAACAGAAATCGCCCAGCGCAATCTTGCTCCCAGAATCTGAAGGTGCCGGAATTTCGGCGGCAACTGTCTCCCTTTTTGAGGCGCTTGTGGTTATACTCTACTGTATGGCTATATTTCTATTCTATATCTGGCCTATAAAGTGAATAATAAAACCGGGGTATATGGCTATATATAGTATATGTGTCCTGTATCAGGACAAGTGAAACACTTTAGTCTGCGAAACGGTTGTCCCGGTTCAGGACAAGTGAAAGCCAAAAACGAGGGTTACTTGTCCCGATACAGGACAAGTTTTGTCGTTTGCTTGTCCTGATACAGGACAGCCAAATAAAAATATCATGGCGGTATATATGTTTTCCAAGCCTCTGAAAACTCATATATGTTTGCTTTACGAAGATTTGCATTATTCTGTTTCACTCTTATAAAACCTTTTTCTATCAATTCATCTTTTGCACGTTGAAACACATCATGTCCGGCTAATTTGCTATACTTTGATCGAGGAAATGTGAACTCCCTTTTCCCCCCAGATTCCAAAAGCATATATGCATAAATCCTTATCGCCTTATCTGATAAGCTTATTATTGCCGGATGCAGCAGTTGAGAATTTCCCAATCTGATATAGCGATCTTCAACCCCGCTGTCCTTGCATGTTTGCCAAGGGGGAAAAGGTGTTTTCCTTTGTCTTGCCATCAAAATTCCCCCTATTCTTTTCCTTGATCAATATCAAGGCTCTCTTGCCCCTCAATCTGTTTAAGATACTTGCGTGCAGCAGTAACCGCCTTAAATGTATTTTTAGCACGGTTGCTCATTGATTCAATAAACTCCTGCACTTCCTCTCTACTCTGGGGCAAGTAATATCCGCCCTGTCCAGATGTTCTGCTACAGATCAGTGCGCCTGCCGCCCTCTCCTTTGCCACTTGCATGGTCAAATCCCGCTTATTATCAAAATTGCATGCCCTCATTAAGCTTTCCGTTGTAATAGCGTTCTCTTTCCCTTTATTCAATAATTCTGCTATCATACACCGCACCTCACTGATTACTGATCGCGGAATCGATTACAACCTTATCAAATAACACGCGTCGCCCAAATCTTCTAACCGCCCCAATCTCTTCCATATAGCGGCGTGCCTGTGTCTGTCCAATACCGATATATGTACTTACTTCTTGGATGTTTAATAAGCGTTTTTCTTCAATTTTTCCTGTTACGTTCTGTTTATTCATAAAATTTCAGCTCCCTCTATGCAATAATGTGTTTAATCATCTTGTTTCGTGTAGTCACATGTGATAATATAATTTTTGCATGTAATTATGTTAATTAAAAGAAACATATTTTTACTCTTACACAGTATTATTTAATGAGGTGTTAATTTTGGATAACATATATAACTTAAAAATAATAGGACAAAGAATAAAAACAGAACGTTCAAACTTACATATTAGCCAACAGTCCCTCGCTGATGCATTAAACATATCTGCAAGGCAAACAATCGCCAAATGGGAAAAGGGTATCATTTTGCCACAACTTGAGGATCTATTAAATATGTGTAATATATTTCATTGTGAGATTGGTTATTTACTTGGCGAATACAATTGTCGCACCAGAGTTGCAACTGACATTTCAAAAGAAACAGGATTAACAGAAAAAAGTATTTTGTCTCTACAAAATATTTATTCCAAACGAAACCAATTACCAACCGATTCATTTGATACCGATATTGCCCTCGCAGATATAATCTTGAGGTCTGTAAATAATCTCTTAGAATCTGCAAGCAATAGTTCCATCGAATACTCATTACTTGGGATGATATCTCAATATTTATATGCTGACTTCACACATTTTTACACTGATGATGTGTCAGATGATGAGAATTTATTTTATCCTATTGAGGAACTTGGATTGTGGGATGCATTGCACGGTATAGATGGAGCCTTTAATGTATACGATCTAGCAGATATTTTACTTCTAAAAGTTCAATCAGCGTTGCAAGAAGAACGAGAACACATACGATTTGATGTACCTCAAACAGAACGTTTGACACCTTGCCCACCTCCAACAGAAATTTCTATAGATGAAGAAATTTCTGCCTTAGAGGAAGAGCTCAATTATTTAAGAGAAGTTAAAATGACCTCTCCAGAAAAATAAATCAATGATATAACACACAATATAAGTCTCAAGCATTGCAAACTTGGACATTTTTTGGACAATCGCTCATTTTCGAAATATGTATAGTTCTTAAAAATCTGATAAATTCAAGCATTTGTACAGCTGCCACACTCAAACGTTTTATGAACTTTTTATTAACAGCCTGTTGTAAAATGTAAATTCTGTTGCTATAATGTCGGTTACACAAGATTTACCTGTCAGAGAGAGGAGAGAATATTTATGTCTTACTTATACAAAACAAAAGGAACCTGTTCCACACAGATCGAAGTGGATTTGGATGGCGATATTGTAAAGAATGTGAAATTTACCGGTGGATGCCATGGTAATCTTCAGGCGATTCCCCGCCTGGTCGAAGGCATGACCGTAGAAGAAGTGGAGCGACGCATTTCGGGAATCCGCTGCGGCATGAAGAATACTTCCTGCGGTGACCAGCTTGCAAAGGCTCTCCGCGAAGCATACGAAGCTCAGAAAAATGATTAATGATACTATGTAGGCGGGCTTTCCTTGCCCGCCTTCTATGATTCTGCTACTACAATTGGCTGAATCTGCTTTCCGCGCATCGCCGCCTCGATCGTATCCGGCAGCAATTCCATCCGGGCAATCATAGAATTCGGTTTGCTTTTATAATTGTCCTGTCCAAATGGCACGAAATATATGTTTTTCATATTCATCAGCATACCAATCGTCTTAAAATTGACTCCCAGTGCATCATTGGTAGAAATCGCGATCACGAGTGGCTTTCCGTTTCTCATATGTGCTTTCGATGCCATCAGAACCGGCGTATCGGTAATTCCGTTTGCGATCTTCGCCGCTGAATTTCCTGTACATGGTGCAATAACCATAATATCAAGAAAATTGTTTGGCCCGATCGGTTCTGCCTGCTGCATCGTCATGATACCTTCATTTCCGGTAATCTCACAGATTCCCTCCACGAATTCTTTTGCACTTCCAAATCGTGTATCACAGCTCTGCGCCTGATAAGAAAAGATGGGAATCACGTTTGCCCCCATCTCCTTCAATCGTACAATCTGTTTTCTTGTCTTCGTAAACGTACAAAATGATCCGGTTATTCCATATCCTATATTACAATTTGATAAATCCATGATTTTCCCCCACCTTTGCACTGTTGCAACTGCATCTGATCTATAATTGCATCCGCAAATACTTTTGCACTGCTCTTCGTTGTATAAAGTCCCGGCAGTCCCAATGCTGCCACTACTTTTATCTCCCGGCGTTCCGCTGCAACAAGATCCACACCCCCGGGTCTTGATGCAATATCAATGATCACCGTATCCCTATGCATTTCCTGAATCATTGGTTCCCTTATCACCTGCGCCGGCACGGTATTTACAATCGTGTGAGCGCCATACACTTCCTCCGGCCCATAAGAAAAGTCCACAGCCTCATGTCCATCACAGCTCGCCGCCCGGCGGGCTTTCGCGCTTCGTGCAAGAACTGTAACTTTTGCTCCTATCGCCTCCAGTAAATCAGCCACACATTTTCCGCATCTTCCATATCCACAAACAATGATCTTTTGCCCGCATATAGAATAATCACTGTATTTCAAAATTTCTGCAACGGTTGCTTCCGCCGTGATATAGGCATTTTTCTGTGCCACTTTCTCCTCTTTCATAAGGTCAAAGTACGTGATTTCATGCATCTGTAAATATTGTGTCCACTTATCCGTAAACGCTCCTCCAATCACGGTTTTATCATTATTTGTTTCTGTTATCAATTCGTGTTTTAACATATCTTCTATTTTTGGATGCCGGTTCAGTCTGGAAACCGGTGTCGGAAATATGAGATATCTGCTGTTTTTCACAAAGTCCTCTGCCCGTGTCTGATCCTGCACATTGTGCCAGTCCAGCAGCACCTTTGTCCCGGGAAGGTAACCTGCTAAATTCTTTTGTCGTTGATCCGTCACAAAAATTGCGATATTTCCGGTCATAATAAAACGCTCCCTTCCATATAGAATATGAAAGGGAGCGCTATGTGGTTCGCACTATTCGTATTTTGCCATCTCAAACAGACAGTATATTTTTATAATCTTGTTTCAACAAATATATCATAGATTGCTTTTATGGCCTGTTCAAAGTCATCATTGCTTACGCCGATGATAATGTTCAACTCAGAAGATCCCTGATCGATCATCTTTACGTTGATATCTGCATGCGCCAATGCGGAGAAGATTCTTCCAGCAGTACCTCTGGTAGACTTCATACCACGTCCTACAACTGCGATCAATGCAAGGTCTGCTTCAAGGTCAATGACATCCGGATGGGTCAGTCTGCGGATTGAGCTGATGACCTGCTGCTCCTTGCCCTCAAACTCTGCCTGATGTACAAATACGGTCATTGTGTCAATTCCAGAAGGCATATGCTCGATGGAAATTCCATTTTCTTCGAATGCCTGTAATGCTTTACGGCAGAAACCTACTTCTGCATTCATCATATCTTTGTCGATGCTGACAGCGACAAAGCCCTTCTTTCCGGCAATACCTGTAATTGTATATTCCGGCTTCTGGCATGTACTCTCAACGATGAGTGTTCCGTCTGCCTCCGGATCATTTGTGTTACGGATATTGATTGGAATACCGGCTTTACGTACCGGGAATACTGCATCTTCATGAAGAACAGATGCTCCCATGTAAGAT
>URYB01000054.1 GCA_900552085.1 uncultured Lachnobacterium sp. | reverse complement strand
GGAGGAACCGAAGTCGGAGCCTAGTAGGTATGGTATAAAGTGATTGGCGATGAAAATCATGCGGACAGCGACGCTAAATGCGTGACCGTGACGATTGGCAGACGCAGCAGCAGCGGCGGCAGTTCTTCCGCACCGAGCACGCCGACAACACCTACTGAATCCTATACGGTTCCGGTATCAAGCGAGAAGACCGTGAACGTTACAACAAATATTTCAAATGGCAATGCTGTAGTTAGCGAGATCACACAGTCTGATATTGATAAGATAGTAAATGATGGAAACAATTCAGGTAGCGGGGAAAATACCGGGGCTAGCGAGAATACATCCATTATCATTGATGTGTCACAGGCAAAGTCAGAGGTAACTTCAGTACAGCTTTCCGAGAAAACAGTGGAGAAGCTCACAGAGGCTGTAAAAGCGGATAACAACGTGGAAAGTGTAGAGATCAAGATGACGAATGCCACGATCGAGCTGGACGGTACAGCATTGTCGGCGGTCTCTGAACAGGCAGAGGGCAGTTCCATCAAACTGGTAGTTGAGGATACACAGACAACGAAGCTGAATGCAACCCAGCAGGAGTCATTGAGACAGTTTGCTTCTGCCAAACCGTTCCAGGCATATTTTGAGAGCAATGGTAAAGAAATCCATGATTTTAAAGGCGGCAAGGCAACGGTATCCATCAAGTTTTCACCTGAGAGTGGGCGGGATGTAAAACATTATCATATGTATTACCTGCCTGTTGCCGGGGCAATTGAACGATATGTGACAAGATATGTAGATGGGATGCTTTCATTTGTAACAACGCATTTCTCAGATTATGCGATTGTATATGACGAGACAATGGAGAATGAGACCGACAAAGAAGATGAAGCTGATAATACGGACACAGACGACGGCAAAACCACAGCCAATGGCAAGACTGCCTATCAGAACGCCTTATCTATCAACAAGGGCTTAAAGGTATCCCAGACCGGTAGCGAGATAACCGTATCCTGGGGAAAGGTAAGCGGAGCTGACCGTTACGAGATCTATGCTGCATACTGCACAGATAAGTTCGGAAAGAAACCGGTAAAAATAGTCACAAAGAAAGACGTGACATCTGTAACCATCACGAAGTTAAATGGCAAGAAGCTAGTGCTTACGAAGAACTTTAAGGCCTATGTGGTAGCCTATAAGACAGTAGATGGCTCTAAGAAGAAGCTTGGAAAGACCATTACAGCACATATCGTAGGAAGAAAGAATAAGACCTACACCAATGTGAAAGCCATCAAGCTTGCAAAGAATAAGGCAACGATTAAGGTAGGAAAGACATATAAGATTAAGGCATCTGTTGTCCTTGTAGATTCCAAAAAGAAGATGCTTTCCGATAAGCATGCAGCAACCTTCCGTTATGCATCTTCCGATAGGAAGATTGCAACCGTTGATAAGAACGGAAAGGTAACAGCGAAGAAGAAAGGCACCTGCTACGTCTGGATATATGCAAAGAATGGCTATGCTAATAAAGTAAAAGTTACAGTAAAATGAAACATGAGACCCTGTGAACATCATTTCACAGGGTCTTTTTCAATAATCATTTCAGTTAAGGCATAGGAGAGAAGTGATTCTGGTTGCGTGGCAGGAGCAATCCACTCATCAATTTTATCTTCCGGTAGCATCAAGGGCATCCTGTCATGTATGGAAGCAAGTTCGGCAGAAGGTTCACGGGTGAGAACCACAAAGACCGGAAGATCATTCTCCATACGATATAAACCGCACAGCCATGTCATATCTGCTTCCACAGGCTGGATGGCATATCTATCGCCGGTTTTGGTTTTTCCATCAGGGCTTTTATTTATCTACCAGAGGAGACTTTCTGGCGGTAAGTGCTATTTCAGATAATTCCTTGGAAGCATTGTCCATAAAATACCTTGTACACATAATCATATCTCCTGAATTATATTTAAGTCAGATAAAGTCCATGGGGTCAAATACTTGACTTTCTATGCTTAGTATATCAGACAGTCTGACTTCTATGCCATCTATAATGATATTCTTTGCATGGAGCAAAGTAAGTGACAGAGACTGCCACATGGTTTTCCATGGCAAGCTGGCGTGTTTTAGTCAAGTTATAAAGTATGCCTATGGCGTGATTAAGGTGCCGAATATCCTCATCAGAGAGCACCCGTCGGTCTTCATAAATGATATCCTTGGAAGCAATAGCCTCGTTAAAGCCTTTAAGAGCATCGAAGGGGCTAAGGAAACGCTGATTTAATGGGTTATGAAGCCAGAAAATCAACATTTCGGTTTTTATTTTCTATTTTAGGGGACGATTTACGAAAAATCGTCCGAAATGACCAGTTTTAAGCCCCTATATTGAGCTTATTTCTTGCCATAACTGGCAAATTGGGCGCAGTTATACCGCGCAAAACTCAGCCGTCCTACCGGCACGGCTGCACATCAATAGATTGGCGCTTGCAAATAGAACGTTGAAGCGGTTCATATTTTTGCTGATTCCTCTGTAAACGACCTTGGCATAACCAAAGAATCTTTTTACGATAAGGAAGGGATGCTCCACTTTACACCTGACAGATGACTTATCATGCTCCATTTTCTTATCCCAGTTTATGCCATTGTAGTTGTCAGAAAGCTTTATACTACTGGGCTTAAGGTTTATACGGAATTCAATTTTGCTTAATTGTGCATTGTTTTCTATTTCCGGCCGTTTGTCAACCCCGGTATAACCAGAATCACCGTAAGCTACTTCATCATCTTCGCGCAGAAGATTTGCGGTTTGATCTATATCGTGAACATTAGCAGGCGTTCCTGTAATTGTATGTACATAACCACTTCCGGCATCTGCACCGGCATGTACTTTCATTCCGTGGTACCACTGGTTGCCTTTCTTTGTCTGGTGCATTTCCGGATCACGCTTGCCATCCTTGTTCTTTGTTGAGCTTGGAGCGGAAATGATTGTTGCATCCACGATAGTGCCACCATGCATTATAAGACCAGCTGCATCCAAACGGTCTTTGACATCGGAAATGGTCCATGTACAGCTTAGGGCAGATCCAAAGCAATGGCTGTCATGGGCGTATGCAAATGGAATCCATCCATGGATAACAGAATATATCACCCAGCGTCCGGATCAGTTGTTTTCTGAACCACCGAAAACGGAAGAACCTTATTCGACACCAAGATCGTGGCATATGTTGAGTGACGCATTGAAGGAAAGCAGCGCAGGAGAAAAAGAGTTGCCGGAAGAATATCTTCGTATAATTACCTATGGTTGTATTTCGGCAAAGCATGCAGGGATGTTTCTGGCATTTACAAAGACTTTGGAAAATAAGCATTTGTTGTCGGATATTATTAAAGGTGAAGCAAGATTTCCGGATAAGCCAGAGGAGCGAGATGTACTGTATTTTATTGCACAGTCTTTCCGGGGGAAATTACTGCAGGAATTGCCAAAGGATAAGCAGAAGATTGGGAAAGATACAAAATTCTTTGTACATCGTGCGAAAGCCATGATTAAAGAACTTGCATCAATCAATACGGAATTAGCGCAAATGGTTGTGGCATCAGATGAGGACGAATCATTGCCAGATTGGTTTATGCTGGAAGTTGTCCGTGATCTTCCACGTCTGGTAACGAATGCAGAATGAGGTGATTAATATGAAAAAAGCAGGAAAGCATACAGAAACCATATCGTCAAATCTGGAAAGCGGGTTGCAGCTGATACAGAGGCACCCATTATTTGGACATCTATATGGAACGCTATCTTATAAAAATCAGCAACAAATGGGAAAGCAAACAGTTGCGTATGTGTGTAGTAATGGAACTATCTGCATAAATAAAGACTTTGTGTTGAATCCGAAGCAGTGGGCGTATGTTATCGCTCACTGTTATTTACATCTTGCGTTTGGGCATTTTGATTCAGATAAGATGCCAGCATATGAAAGCATGGATTCGCAAAGCAATATAATTAGAAGAAATGTGTTCGATGCATTCTTGTGGAATGAGGCTTGCGATATCTATATTCACAGATTTTTGGAGGATATTAAGTTTGGAGAGCCATTATATAATGCAATGAGTCAGATACCAGGAGGTTTATCAGATGAGCAGAGCATCTATGATTATCTTATAATGGAAAAAGCATCGAAAGAGGAACAACTGTATGGAACCGCAGCTCCAAATCAGCTGGATATGCATGGATTAGATAAACCGATTATATATAAGAAGAAAGAGACAAATTCGTATGCTGTAAGGTTTGCGGATATGCTGAGACTTTCTGTAGATAAGGCTGTCGCAATAGCAGGCACAGGTTGTGGCAGAAGGTTTCAGTCGACTACGGTTGGAAGAGCTGCAAAGTGGTTTACAGACCATTATCCTCTGCTTGGAGCTCTTGCATCTGCATTTGAGATTGTCGATGATTATAAAATATGTCAGGAGAAAAATATCCGGGTTGCTGCAATTAATGTGGGCAAAAGGGTAATCTATGCAAATCCAACTTGTGGGTACACACAGGAAGAATGGAAATTTGTGTTAGCACATGAATATCTGCACGCTGGACTTGAACATGACAAGCGAAGTCAGGGAAGAGAAGCTTATCTATGGAATATAGCATGTGATTTTGTTATTAATGACTGGTTACGTGAAATGCAGACTTTTGCTGGATATGACAGTGGAGATATTATATCAGAACAGGAAAAAGCGACATTTACATCAGATCATGATTTTACAAAAGTGGATGATTTCTGCAGAAATGCTTTACGACAGGGACTGGAATACGAGCAGACTTATGTAAGAGTCGTATTTTGTGATGCGGCAGCTTATGATGCAGGATATATGGCACCAGAGGATATAGCAGGACGAGTTGAGGTAAAAGGCAGAGGTGGAACTGTTCTGCAGCCGGGAGTGGATCTGCTGGAGAAAGCACAGGATTTTCCTAAGGAGGGACCAATACTTATTATTACGGACGGAATGATTGATAGTACGTTGAGGGTGAGAAGGGAGCATGCATTTTTACTTTCACAGTGGAAAAGACTGCCATTTGTTAGTAAAGGCAAGATTTTTCATATGGAATAAACGCAAAGCATGGTCAGGAGTGACCGTTGTAAAAACAGAAGATTGTTGTTATAATATATAAAAAGGAAGAAAGTGTTTTATAGAAAAATGGGGAGTTGCAATATGGAAAAACAGCTCACGTTAGAGCAGAAAAAACAAAAGGTTAAAGATTTACGACCGATTGACGATGTATTCTTTGAGGTACTTGCGGATGATATACCTTTCTGTCAGGAAATACTAAGAACGATTTTGGAAGATGATAAGCTTATCGTCAATGATGTCATTGTGCAAAGCAGTGAAAGAAATCTGTATGGTCGATCAGTTCGTCTGGATGCGCTATGTACGTTGGGAAATGGAGAAAAGTGCAACATTGAAGTCCAAAGGTCAAATAATGATGATCATTTAAAGCGAGTAAGGTTTAATGCATCTAAGTATTACAGTGAAGGAATCGCAGGTAAGTGACAAGTTCCAAGACGTGGCTGAGGTATATGTGGTATATATTTCGGAGTTTGATATTTTTGGAAAAGGAAGAACGATTTACCATGTAGAAAATGTAATTCAAGAGACTGGTGATCAGGTAGACGATGGATTACATAGAATTTTTGTAAATACAGCTTGCAATGACGGAACAGATATTGCAGATTTGATGACCTGTTTTAAACAAAAAGAGGTCCATAATCCAAAGTTTCCAGTGTTTACGCACAGAATGTATGAGTTAAAGAATGAAGAAGGAGGTCTCGATATCATGTGTGAAGTAATGCAGAAATATGAAAAAATTGCAGCAGAAGCAGCAGCAGAGAATGCAACAAAAAGGACAAGAATTGAATCAATCCAGAATATGATTGAGCTGGGGCTTTCAGAAGAGAAAATTTTAACAAGATATTCGAAAGAAGAATATAACGAAGCTAAGCAAGGGTTACTTGTGCAAGCTTAATGTGAGGAAAAACACACAAACTCAATACGAAAGAATAAAACTGTGTGGTTTTAAAGGGAAAGTGTGAGAAATGAAAACTCTTGGAAATATGATAAAATGGGAATTGTTGGTATTGACTATTACATGTCGGGACAACCATAAGTAGAGTTCGAATCTTCTCGCGCACGTATTGAAAGAGTTCTCAGTTTTGAGAACTCTTTTTTTGAACGGAGGAATTATGCTTACATATAATTTAACACAGCGTAAGGATGAACCCAAATATTATTATATATATAAAAGTATTCGAAGGGACATAGAGGGAGGAACTTTAAAAAAGGGAGAAAAACTGCCTTCCAAAAGAAGTCTTGCGGAACATCTTGGGGTAAGTCTTATTACGATAGAGAATGCCTATCAAATGCTAAAAGATGAAGGATATATTGAACCACGGGAACGAAGTGGTTATTATGTATGTGAAATTCATGCAACAATATCTGAGACCACAGGAAGTGAGAGACAGCTTCATATGTTGCCGGAACAAATCGAACATATTGGGGATGGGCGACTGCCAGATACGGCATTGAATACATTTCCATACTCGTTATATTTCAAGACCGTACGAAGCGTCATTACGCAGTATGGAGAGGAGTTATTGCACCGATCACCAAATGAAGGATGTGCTATTTTGCGAAACAGTATCGCATCGTATCTGTTGCGTTACCGGGGTGTTTTTGCGCAACCAGAACAGATTATCATTGGATCCGGAGCAGAACATTTATATGGTACTGTGGTTCGACTTTTGGGAAGCGACCGGATTTATGGAATTGAAGATCCCTCGTATCACCAGATTCAGAAAGTATATGAAGGGACAGGGGCAAGCTGTGAGTTGTTGAAAATGGATGAAAATGGTATAAAAACAGAACTGTTGCAGAGGACATCTGCGAGTGTGCTTCATGTAACACCTTTTCACAGTTACCCTTCTGGAGTTACGGCTCCGATTGCGAAACGTTATGAATATCTGGCGTGGGCAGGAAGAGAAAACCGTTATATTGTCGAAGATGATTTTGACAGTGAATTCTTTATGCCAGGTAAACCAATAGAGACACTGTTTATGTTGGATAGCAGCCATTCTGTAATTTATATTAATACGTTTTCCAAAAGTCTTTCACCATCCATTCGTATGGGCTATATGATTTTGCCACAGCGGTTATTAAAACGTTATCATGAGACTTCAGGTGGGTTTTCCTGTACGGTACCGGTTTTAGAACAATATGCACTTGCAGAGTTTATTAACAAGGGGTATTTTGAGCAACATTTGAATCGTGTGCGTAGACAGCGCAAAATGTAAGAGAGGAATTATATAGATCAAAAAAGCAGTTTCCGGGATAGGGAACTGCTTTTTTGATGTATAGGAAAAGTAAGCGCACACTTTTATACAAATTGGTATTGACAATTATCTGTATATGGTGTATATATAACACATAAACAGTTAACTGCAACAGAAAAAGAAAGAAGCAAAAAGGTGGTTAGATGAAAATATTACAAAATTCTGGTGAGCCGATTTATCAGCAGATTGCAAATCAGTTTCGGGCAGATATTTTGGCCGGAAAGTTTGCTCAGGGCGAGTATCTGCCATCCATTCGGGGATTGGCGAAGGACCTGAAAATCAGTGTGATCACAACAATGAAAGCCTATGAGCAATTGGCAGAAGAAGGGTTAGTTACCGCGGTTCAGGGAAAAGGATTTTATGTGAATGCACAGGACAGTGAGATGCTAAAGGAGCAGCATTTGCGTAAAGTGGAGGAATCACTGACAGCTGCGATTGCTGCAGCTAAGATTGCAGGCATGAGCAATACAGAACTGATAGATACACTGCAGACGTTACTTTCCATGGATGAACTGTAGAAATCGTGAAAAGAGAGTGGAGAAAAAGAAAGTAAATAAAAAGAGAGTGGAGAAAAAGAAAGTAAATAAAAAGAGAGTAGAAACAAAGAAATAAATAATAAGAAAGCAAAAAAGAGTAAATAAAGAGGAGATTGAGATGGATTTAAATTATGCGATTGTAGGAGACAATATTTACAAGAAATATAAGGGATTTACATTAAATATTCCACAGTTAGCGATTCCGCAGGGATTTGCAACGGCGCTGATTGGAGAAAATGGTGCAGGAAAGACAACATTGATGAACATTCTTGCGGGAATCCGATTGGATTATAAAGGTGAGCTTCGTTATTTTGGTGTGTACAGTGACAAAGACCGGGAAAACAAACCGGAAGTAAAAGAACAGATTGGATATACCGGACCAGGAAGTTATTATCTCCCACAGTGGAAAATCAAACAGGTAGAATCGGTCAGTGAACTTTTGTTCTCGAATTTTCATAAAGATCGTTTTGAACATTGGCTAAATGAACTATCAGTAGGAGCCGATAGCAATTATTTAGGCAAGAAAGTAAATTCGCTGTCGGATGGTAATCGTATGAAGCTTATGATTGCCGGAGTTCTGGCGAGAGATACAAAGATGCTCCTGATGGATGAGCCGGCATCACCGTTAGATCCTTTGATGAGAGATCGTTTGTGTGATCTGATTCGTGAGTATCTTCTCGAAGAGGAGGGAAAGCGTACCGTATTTTTCTCGACACATAATATTGCAGACATGGAAAACGTTACAGATTATGCAATTATCATGTCACATGGACAGATTGCGGAAGCTGGTTTTGTGGAAGACCTGAAAGAAAAATATGTCATAGTAAAGGGAGAGGTAAAGGATCTGGCTTGTGCACAGAAGGTGTTATATAGCATTCATTCTACGAAGTATGGTTATGAAGGTATCTGCCTGTCAGAAAAGCTGGATGAACTGGCAGGATGTGATATTTCAGTTGAGACAGCAAGCTTGTCACAGATTAGTGTTGCGATTATGAAGCATTTCGCATCCAATGCAAAGTAGGAGGATGTTATGAAAAAGATATGGAAAAGTTACGGGGTATTTACACCGACAGCTTATAAAATCTTTGGTCTTGCAGTGATTCCATGCATCATCCTGGGACTGATTGAATTGTTTGTATATGCAAATTTATTTGGTGCTGGCATTTCTGTCATTTTATTTTTTGTTTATGTTGTCTGGTATGAAGTGCTTGTGGATTATTGGATTTTTGGTGGGATTTGTGAAAAAAGCACCAGGAGTATGGAATACTTAAAAACATCTCTGAGAGGAGAACGTACTCTGGCTGCAGGGATGACAGGGGATTGCATCCGCAGAGGTGTGTATATGTTAGTTCCGGGCTTTTTGCTTTTGGTACAGAAAGGAAGCTGGCATTATTTGCTCGCGCTGTTGATTGCAGAATTTGTTATTTGTCTCACACTTGTTATTATCCGGCATTGGAATTATGGTGTAATGATGCAGTTGGCAATCGGTGGTCTGTCAGGCGCCGTTTATGCAATATTGTATGGGGGCTGCAGTTATCTGATGGATCGCGCAGAAAATCAGGATCTGATTTTGGGGATTGCGGTCGTAATATTTGTAATTGCGAACGTGATCATAAATGTGTTTATGGTAAAACATACAGTGAAATGTTTGAGAGGAAGTTATTATGAAAAAGAAAATAAGTAATCTGTTTTGTTTAATGAAATGTGGACTGAGTTTTAAATCACAGGTGGCGTTGGGAATATTGTTTTTGATATTGAGTTCCGTATGGGAAGTGTTTCCGATATTTGGAACGGTAAATGTGATTGATTTGGGAAGTGTATTTTTGTTTTGCGCAGTTATGTTTCCTACACAGATGGTGATTTCTCTGGATATGTCAGAAATGGTACAGACTTCACCGTACAAGAAGGCGTTGCAGACTTCCATACCCGCAAAAATTTCAGCCTATGGCGGATTACTTATGCTGGCATGGGCAACCTTATTGAAAGGAATTGCATATGCAACCGGTAACATTTCAGGAAATCTTGGATGGCAATTATTACAGATTGGCATATGGATGTTTTTCTTGATGATTTTTAATGGTGTCTGCTATAAATTCTTTATCATATCTGTAATTATTATGTATATTCTGATGTTTGGGCTTGGTATGACTGCCGGAATTGCAACATTTGGAAAAGGTGGTATGATGAGTGGACTGGTTCATATTCATCCGGTACTGGCTGTGGTATTGGATATTGGATTGATTCTGTTGGGAGCACTGGCGGAATATGGAATTACTTCATTGTTTTACAAATTTCCATTATCTAAGGCAGCATTTGGTGCCGCGATGAAAAGAAACTCATAATAAATTCATAATAGGTTCATTATGAATTGTTACAATAGTAAATGGTAAAAGGTAAAAGGCTCAGTCACGCGACTGAGCCTTTTGAGGGGAGTATAAATAATTAATAAGAGGTATAACATTGAAAAGATAAAGATCTTTTCGTGAATAATTATAATAGATTCATTTATAAAAAGCAATCAAAACAATGTATAATTTTTTAGAAGTTTGAGACACTATTTTTGTAACAAATCAATACAATGTGGAAGGAAAATGGATCGGGTACGTTTCCGGTGAAATTTTCCGGAAACGTAATTCAGGAGGTACAGTATGGCTTATAACAGCAGTAACAAAAGTGGTGTTTCAAACAGCACAAACGATGCAAAAAATGTGAATGGAAGCAACAAGAGTGAGAACCAGTATTCCAACAAAACAAGTAACAAGACAAGCAACCGCACAACTGACAAAACAAGCAATAAAACCAGCAACAAGAGCACAAATCAGGCAAGCAATAAGTCAGACAATAAGATGAAAAACAGAGCAACTGATTCTGCAGATGACTGCAATTATTAGTACGTTTTCTGCATAGTTGCATATGATAATAGAAAGCAGATGGTAGAGATATCTTCTATCATCTGTTTTTCTATCTCTGTGTTTCATTATAAAAATATTATATATAGGAAAAAAGACCTAGAAATTTATGCATAAAAAATGCATAAATAGTACTATAGGACTATATAAAAATGCAAGGTTATAGAAATTGTGATCAGGAACCAAAAATCAGGAGGGGATTATGAATTTTACGATTGTATATGCATCGGAGTTAATGGACAGGATAAGGAAGGATCGTGCATTACTTGTTGATATACGGGAGAAAGAAGATTACGAAAAAGGACACTGGCCGGGGGCTGTCAATTATCCTTATGATGATATCAGCCGTGGAAAGCGCTATTTGCCAAAGGGCCGCATGCTTATTTTGTATTGTGAACATGGCGGTGGAAGCATGCAGATGGCGCGTATGCTGGGACAGGAAGGTTATCAGGTGGCAACGGTTGTGGGAGGTTACGAAGCAATGAAAAAAGTTCAGGAAAACTATTTCAAAAATCGTCGGAATGTGTAACAATAGAAGAGACTGAAGTACTATATAAAAAAGAAAATTTTGGAAGTTACATAGAGGAAAGAAAACTTATGAATACGTATGAATTAGTGGTGCCATGCCATTTTGGGCTGGAGGCCGTTACAAAAAGAGAAATATATGATCTGGGATATGAAATTACAAAGGTAGAAGACGGACGAATTACGTTCGAGGGAGATGCCGAGGCAATTTGCCGTGCCAATATTTTTCTGCGCAGTGCGGAGCGTGTCCTGTTACAGGTGGGACGTTTCCATGCGACAACATTTGATGACCTTTTTGAGGGGATTAAGGCCTTGCCTTGGGAAGAGTATATTCCAAAGGACGGAAAGTTCTGGGTGACGAAAGCATCCTCGATTAAAAGCAAGCTTTTCAGTCCGTCAGATATACAGTCAATTGCCAAGAAGGCGATGGTGGAACGCATGAAACGTTCATATCATTTACATTGGTTCC
>URYB01000053.1 GCA_900552085.1 uncultured Lachnobacterium sp. | reverse complement strand
TATCTCATAAGAAAACTGCTTTTTATCATCTGATATTTGTGTCTGTTTTTTGATTTCCACGTTCCCATAACGCAAGTATAGCACTAACCTCCGCTTCCGGCTACCTTAACCCACCGTCTAAAGCCAGTGGGATTGCGGTAGCCCTATTTCAAACAGATCTCTCCGGTTCGCATAGCGGTTCGAAAAAAAACAGTTTACCATGCTCATGTTTAAAGTTTTTCCAAAGCGGCGCGGTCTGGTGATTAATGTCACATCATCTCCGGATTCCCACCATTCCCGGATAAACTCTGTTTTATCCACAAAAAAATAGTGGTTTTCCATAATTGATGCAAAATCCTGTTTCCCGATTGCTACGGTTCTTGCCATGCTGCGTCCCCCTTTACGTTCCTGCCATTTTCCTTCATTGTACTATAATCCTTTTATGTTCTCAACCGATAAAATGCGGATACCCTTTCGCTTTTTCTGTCACATAAGGAAAAAAGCGAGTAAAATCGTTCACTCGCTTTTCGAATTATTCTCATTATTTTTCCTTACGGTTCCAGGTTTTCCACTCATCATCCGATGTATAGGTCACGGAATCCAGACCATCGTCTGTAGCGATTTGCAATAAAAGATTCCAGGTACTGTCTACATTTTTTTCAATGGATATTCCATTCACATAATTACATTTCTTAAATGTGTCAATCTCATACGATTTCCATGTCTTTCCTGCATCTTCTGTCATATACGCATATGCATCTGCTCCATGATTGCTTACCAGAATCATTCCTGTCGATGCGTCTTTAAAAGCCATATCCGTAGGATAATTCTGTATGGCAGCAGATAAATCTTTCACAACCGTGTAAGTATTTCCACCATCGTCTGTCGACCATAATACTTTGTTCATCATTCCGGCTCCCGGATCGGAACAATATAAAAGATATCCCTGCTTATCATTTGTAAAATTAAGATACACGGCATTCGGTCCACCATACGATTTATATTCCAGCGAGGCAAGCTTCGTTTGCTTTCCATCTGCCGTACAGTTCATCACAGAAATCCTGTCATCATTGGAAAAATAAGAAACAAATGCCTTTTTGCTGTCAATCGCACATAAATCTATCGTATCTGCACGATCATCAACATCCGAAATCTGACAGATCATTTTTCCCCCATACGCAATCGTATTGCCGGATATGTTCCATCCATCAGACACTGCAATATTCTGATTTGTCTTATTTGAAGCTTGTTCACTGGTTTGAGATATTTCTGTATTTTGCGGTTTCTTATTGGGTTCTGTCATTCCACATGCGTATAACACCAAAAAACAAATAATCAACAGAAATGATAATAATATCGTTTTACCATGCTCCAATCGTGTTAATAGATGTCGCTGTATCCTGGTCAAATGTGATACCTCCTATCGTATTTAATACATAACCATAATGATTTCAAATCTTTAAATTAAATAAATTTAACAACCGTACATGTATTGTCGCGTTTATAATTTATCATAATTATATTTTTTCGTCAATCATTATTTTCTACTCCGTAATATTTACGCTTTGCATATTTTATGCTATAGTATTAATTGTTCAGGGAGGACTTATTGCATGGCATACAAAAACACTCTAATTACAGGAATTACCGATTTTTTAGTATTAGCAATTTTAAAAAGCAAAGGTGATTGCTATGCTTATGAGATAAGCAAATACATTACAAGCGAGTCAAACGAACTGCTCTCCATTTCCCCAAATACGATATATACGGTCATGTACAAATTGGAAAATGAGCATATGATCAGTGAATATTCTGTTCTTGTCGGGAAAAAACGTACCCGTATCTATTATCATATAGAGTCTGATGGAGAAGCATATTTAGAGGAATTGCAACACGACTATGAGAATATGGTCTCTGGTATGTCTGCAATTTTTGATTCTCTTGAGAAAGGAGACACGCATGAATAGCTTATGTAAACAATACATTTCTGAAGTGAAACTCTTACTTCCAGCTATTGGAAAATCAGAAAAAAATTATTTAGCTTCTCTGACAAGTAATCTGGAAGATTTCTGTGATGACACCTCACCTCAGACAATTAATGACTTATATCAAGAATTTGGCACACCTGTAGATACTGTAAATTCTTACATTTCAACACTTCCTACAGAGACATTAATAAAACGAATTCGCAAGAGTAAGTACTTACGATATTTCATCGTAGCACTAATTATTATGTTTGCATGTATAACTTTTATTTTTGCCATTACAAATTATCGAAGTTTTCAAGTTTTTAAGCAGGAAACCGTCTATTTTACAAATACAGACATTAAATAAGGAGAAAAATATTTCTATGAAAAGAAAAATTACACTATGCTTAATTTCTACTCTATTTTTATTATGCGCAATTCCTACTTCAACGAAAGCCGATACCATCTTTGATACTTGCCACAAAACACCATACACTATACAGACTGTCATAACCGATGCATCTCCCTCTATTAATTTAGCTCCAGCATTAAGCCGGACATCCCATAATATTACCAAAACAAAAACAACATATATGCGTGATTCTTCTGGAACCGTATTATGGAGTGTTTCCATTACTGCTACTTTTACCTATGATGGTACAACCTCTTGCTGCATTAGCTGTTCTCCAAATGCCTCCGCTCCTGCTACAACTTGGTCAATTAAATCTGTATCATCTTCCAAAAGCGGAAACTCTGCTACTGCATATGCAACAGCAACACATACTTCTCCAAGTTCATCAAAAGATTTTACGCAAAGCGTTACTATTTCATGTAGTAAAAATGGTACCGTTTCATAATCTTTCCAAATCATTCTTTGACATCATTTGAATGATAAAAATAGTGCTGATACAACGCAAACTTCTATTGTACCAGCACCATTTTTTTATTCTCCATCAATCCAAACTTTTTTCCATAAAAAGCAAACCCATAAAAAAGTTCTTTTACAAACCTTCTGTATCTAACTCTACAATCATTTGTCCCAGCTTCTGCTCTCTCAACAGATAACACATGTAGATTGGAAGATTATTGCCCCGTTTTTATTATATAGCACAAAAAAGCAGGCGAAACCATTCGCCCACTTTTTTAAACTTTTTGAAAAGATGATTGTTATCTGCGTTCGACGTCGAACTTCTTTGCCAGTGCCTTCGTGAGGAAATTGATGCCCAGCACAATGATAAGAAGTACTACCGCAATACCAAAGGCTACGCCGAACTCGCCCTTTGTTGCGCTCAAATATAACTGAATGGTAAGGGTTCCACCCGGCTGTGCGGCCTTTTCCATAAACTGTGTAAAGCTCTTTGGAAGAAGCCCGGCACTTCCTGCGGTGAAAAGCAGTGCGGCAGATTCGCCCACGATTCTTCCGACCGCAAGGATGACTCCGGTAATGATTCCCGGCATTGCAGATGGAAGTAAAATGGTACGGATCATGTGCCATTTGCCTGCACCCAGACCGATCGCGCCGGTACGGTAACTGTCCGGAACGGTCTTTAACGCTTCCTGTGTGTTACGGGTCACAAGGGGGAGAACCATAAGTGCCATGGTAAATGCACCCGTTAAAATCGAGAAGTTAAAGCCCAGTGTTTCTCCGAAAAACAGCTTGCCGAACAGACCAAAGATGATCGATGGGATTCCTGCCAGTGTCTCGGTAGCAAACTCGATCAGGCTGACCAGTTTGCCCGGTTTTGCGTATTCATTGAGGTATACAGCTGCACCCACTCCGACCGGTGTTGCCATAAGCATGGTCAGAACAATGATATACAGTGTATTTAAAATATTTCCCGCAATACCTGTCGTGCCCTTCAGCACCGAGGTCACACTGGTTAAGAACTCCCAGTTTACACTGCGGATACCCTTTACAAATACATAGATGATGATTCCAAGAAGCAGAGCCACGGAAACTGCTGCACATGCATAGATTGCGATGTACATCAGAAAATCTCCCGGATGTCTTGTTTTTGCGCAAATACTTGTCCGATTTTTCGTCATTGCTCCACAGCTCCTCTCTTTTCAACCTGTGCAAGAATCAGGTTGATAATCATAATGAAGACAAATAATACGAGACCAACGGTGAAAAGCACCTCTCTGTGCAGGCCTTCTGCATAACTCATCTCGCTGACAATCTGTGTGGTAAGGAATCGTACCGAGTTAAACGGCAGCGGAATATTTACTGAGCCTCCGGCTACCATGTTAATTGCCATTGCCTCGCCGAGTGCACGGCCAATACCAAGTACCACACCTGTCAGAATACCGGATTTTGCTGCCGGAATCATGACCTTAAAAATCGTCTGGATGTGTGTCGCTCCAAGTGCAAGGGACGCTGCTTTCAAGTGTCCCGGTACCGCACGAATGGACGATACACTGATATTGATTACGGTAGGAAGAATCATAATTGCCAGTACAATAATTGCTGACAAAAGGTTCGCACCTCCGGTAAACTGATGGGTTGTGCTTCCCGCAAATATATGCTTTTCCAGTTTGTACATCAGTGGATTCAAAAGCATCATTCCAAGCAGACCATAGATTACAGATGGAATTGCAGCAAGTAATTCCACTGCCGGCTGTACGATTGCCGCGATCTTTTTGTTCGAAACCTCTGTAATAAATACCGCGGTGAGAATTCCGATTGGCACACCGATAGCTATCGCTACGGCTGTACCTATAATAGAAGTACAGATAATATAGAAAATTCCATACGTCGGGTTCGCTGCGGTAGGCTGCCATGCAGTCCCAAATAACAGGTCAGTCACCCCGACCTTTGCCAGTGCCGGGGTGCCTTTTGCAAACATATAAACTGTTATGGAAAGAACTGCTACGATGGCAACAACCGCACATATAAGAAATATTATTTTTGCAATCGTTTCTACGATGTGCTTTGCTGCTTTACCGTTGTTCATATCTTTGTCCTCACATGTTCTTTTACTTCTGTGGAATGATCAGTCCTACAGATTTGATAACATTCTGTCCATCTTCTGAGTTGATGAAATCGAAGTATGCCTGTACCTGCACGCTCTGCTCAGAGATTTCACCCTTGGTTGCCATAACGAATGGTCTCTGTAATACATAAGTACCTGCAAGGATGTTCTCTTCTGTTGGTTCTACAGAGTTGATCTGTAATCCGTTTACAGTGTCATCCAAAACATCAAGTGATACATATCCAACTGCACCCGGAGTAGCTGCAACCTTTGCAAGTACAGCACCTGTAGAATCAAGTTCCTGTGCATATTTGCAGGAATCCTTTACATCCATTAACTCTTCAAATGCATCTCTTGTACCAGAACCAGCCTCACGACCGATAACTACAATCTGCTCGTCTTTTCCGCCAAGGTCTTTCCAATTTGTGATTTCTCCGGTGTAAACCTTTGCAAGATCTTCAGACTTGATATCTGTGATTGTATTGTCTGTATCTGTGATAACTGCGATACCATCGATTGCTACGATGTTCTCTACGATTCCCTGGCCCTTCTCATCATCAGAAAGTGCACGGGAAGCATCTCCGATATCTACGCTTCCGGCTGCAAGTGACTCGATACCAGCACTGGATCCGGTGAACTCTGCGGTAGCAGAAACGCTTGGATATTTCTCCATGAATGCTTCGTTCATTGCGTTTGCAAGTTTCTCCATGGAAGTACTTCCTGCTAATGTAACAGATCCGCTTAAATTTGTGTTATCAGCTGTATTATTATCAGTTGCCTGACTCTCTGTCTGTGTTGTATTGTCGTTGGAATTGTTTGCATCTGCATTTGTATCACTGCTTCCGCATCCCATTACTCCTGCTGCAACCATTGTAGCTGCGGTAAGAATTGCCATCATTTTTTTTACTCTGTTTTTCATGTCTTTTCCTCTTTTCTTTCTCTTTTTCATTTTATTTCTTTTCGAGTACAGGTGTTATCTTACGTGCCAAATGTAAAGTGTGTAACCATTCCTATGTAAATTGGATGTAAAATGTATGTTAGGGGTCGGCTCGCGTTTCGACACAGCGGCGGAGGTGTTGAAACTTGAACGGACAGGAATCATCAAGGAGGCAGGGGAAGGGTTGCTACAAATTTGTAATTCTGGCTTACTAGTAACTGGGGAAGTGTGAGAGCGCATGCGTGAGGGCTGAGGTTGGCTGGAGGAGCACAGGTTCGTTGCAATTCTTTCCTTTTATACCCGAAAATACATTTTTTAGGTATATTTAAGGTTCGTACTTTATCTTATTCGTGTAATGATGTTAAAATGTATATAGAATTGTGCAACAAAACAATGAGGAGGGATTCCATGCGTTTACTTCTTGCAGAAGATGAAAAAGATCTTTCAGACGCACTGGTAACGGTGCTCAAACATAACAACTACTCGGTGGATGCGGTGTACAATGGCCAGGATGCCTTAGATTACCTGGAAGCCGGAGATTACGACGGAGCGATCCTTGATATCATGATGCCGAAGATGGATGGCATTACGGTTCTGAAAAAAGTCCGCACCGACGGCATTCATCTGCCGATCATTCTGCTTACTGCAAAATCGGAAATTGATGACCGTGTGACAGGACTTGACAGCGGTGCGGATGATTATCTCACAAAACCTTTTTCCATGAAGGAATTACTTGCGCGGATTCGTGCCATGACGCGCCGGCAGGAAAAGACAACCGACTCCATTCTGCAGTTTTCGGATATTCAGCTGGACCGCAGCACGTATCAGCTTTCCAATTCGGAAGGGACAACGATAAGACTTGCCAACAAAGAATATCAGATGCTGGAAATGCTCATGACCAATCCCGGTCAGGTCATTTCCGTAGACCAGTTCATGGACAAAATCTGGGGATACGACAGCGAAGCGGAATTCAATGTGGTATGGGTGTATATTTCCTATCTCCGGAAAAAGCTCAGTTCACTCCATGCTCATGTACAGATCAAAGCGACCCGCGGCGTCGGATATTCCCTGATCGAGTAGCCGATCGGATGCAAAAGGAGAAATGATATGCTAAAGAAACTGCGAAAAAAATTTATTGCGATTGCCATGTGCTCCATTGGCATTGTGCTGGCAATCATTATGACCGGCATCAACCTTGCAAACTACATGAATGTCTGTCGCAACGCCGATGCGCGTATTTCCATGATTTCCGACAATGACGGACATCTCCCGGAAGAATCGGACAACACGCCTCCGCCCAAACAGGGAGACGACAAGAACACCAAAGATCAGAAACCAGCCGACGATCCCGGTGCCAAACGCCAGATGTCTCCGGAAGCCAGTTTTGATACGCGTTTTTTTACAGTAACACTGACGGACGACGGTACGAGCGAACAGATTGATACTGGAAAGATTGCTGCTGTTACCACACAGGAAGCTTCCGATTATGCATCTTCTTTATATAAGAAAGGAAAAAGCCACGGATTTGTCAGCTGCTACCGCTATCAAGCGGTAACACTGGATGATTCTGAAAATATCACCTACATTTTTGTGAACTGCGAACGCGAGCTGAACACATTTCAGGCATTTTTACTGGCAAGTATCGGTATCAGTCTCGCCGGACTTCTCGTGGTATTCCTGCTTGTGGTCTTTTTCTCAAAAATCGTTCTGCGGCCGGTAGCGGAAAGCTATGAAAAGCAAAAGCGTTTTATTACGGATGCAAGTCATGAGATCAAGACACCACTGACAATCATTGATGCCAACACCGAGGTGCTTGAAATGACGGAGGGCGAAAATCAGTGGACCAAAAGCACCCGCAAACAGATTGTCCGCCTGACTTCCCTGACTGAAAAACTGGTCTTTCTCTCCCGCATGGATGAGGAAGCAACCACTTTGGACATGCAGAATTTTGCAGTATCGGATGCCGTCATCGATACGGCCGAACCATTTATCGGACTTGCTGCTTCGCGTGGAAAAACACTTACCTGCGATATTGCTCCGGATCTCACCTACTGCGGGAATGAGGGAAGTATCCGGCAGCTGGTCTCACTGCTTTTGGACAATGCCGTCAAGTATTCCACAGACAATGGACAAATCCGCCTTTCTTTCCACAATGCAGGGCGCAATCTCATCCTTCAGGTGTGGAATACCACGGATTCCATTCCGGTCGGCCGGCACGACGAATTGTTCGAGCGCTTTTACCGCGCCGACAAATCCCGCAACCAGAAAACCGGTGGGTTTGGCATCGGACTCTCCGTTGTCTATGCGATTGTAAATGCGCACAAAGGAAAAATCACCGCACGCAGCGATGATGGAACTTCTCTTCTTTTTACGATCACACTTTCCGCATAAAACAGCTTTATAATCGAAAAACGGCAAAGACTGCTTTTACAGTCTCTGCCGCTTTTTGTTTTTCTGCATGATGTAATTATTTCAGGAATCCAAAAGAGCTTACGATTGGTGCTTCCTTTGCTTTTCCGGAACATACCTGGAAGAAGCAGATAATCTTTACAACGAAAAGAATTGCTGCACAAATTCCACCTGCGATCGGAACAATAATTGTAAAGAAAAGAACTGCTGTAATAATCGTAACTAAAATAGTACATACAGTAAGTTTCAGTGCCTGACGTACATGGAAATATGTATATGCAGATTCTCTGCATGCTAATAAAGCGATAATGATTCCGATGGTACCCATCAGGTATGGCAGCATAGCCATTACTTTGTTATCCGAAATATCTTTTGCATCGAACTCAGCGGTATGATCCTTTGGATCTACATATGGCTGCTGTGGCATACCATAAGGCATTCCGTTCATCTGAGGACCTGCCTGTGGGTTTCCCTGTGGCATTCCATTCATCTGTGGGCCTGCCTGTGGGTTTGGATTTCCCTGTGCATGCTCATTATTCTGTGCATTTAACGCAGCTCCGCACTTTGTGCAGAATGCGCTTCCATCATTCATCTCGCTTCCGCATTTTGGACAAATCATGTTTTATTCCTCCTTTTATTTGTGTACTAACAACAATATTCATTGTATACAATATGTGTTTTTCTGTCAATCGATGAACCTTTTTTCTACTTTAACTTTACTTTAAGGTTCATTTAAACTTTGCTTACTATACTGTGTACATACCGGAAAGCAAACCGCTTCCATACAGATTCAAAAAACAAAAGGAGTACACATTTATGAGTAACCAGATGATTTTCAAACGGTATGAAGTCAAATATATGTTAAACAGACAACAATACGCAGCGCTGCGGTCGCTCATGAAAAACTATATGACCGCCGACCCACATGGTCCCGGCACGATCCAGAGTCTTTACTTTGACACACCGGATTATCTTCTGATCCGGCATTCGCTGGAAAAGCCACTGTACAAAGAAAAGCTCCGGCTTCGCAGCTATGGTATCGCAACACCGGAGACACCGGTCTTTGTGGAGCTGAAAAAGAAATATGATTCGAGTGTATACAAACGCCGGATTGAGATGCCGGAGTCACAGGCAATGGATTATCTGCTACATAACCATCCTTTTTATGATTCCCAGATTGCACATGAGATTGACTATTGCCTGCACACATATCGCCATCTCGCACCAAAAGTTCTTCTTTCCTACGAAAGAGAAGCTTTTTACGACAAATTTAACCCGGATTTCCGGATGACCTTTGACCGCAACATTCTTTGGAGGAACAAAGATCTGGATTTAAAAAGCGAAATTTATGGAAATTCCATTTTAAATGACGATCAGATTTTACTGGAAGTAAAAACAGCCGGGGCGATTCCTCTCTGGCTCGTACATTTTTTCAGCGAACAGAAAATTTATAAAACATCTTTTTCCAAATATGGAACTGCTTATCAGACAATTATGAAAAACGGAGGACTTCAATATGCTTAATACATTATTTCAGGGAGTTTTTACTTCCACAACAACGATTCAGATTCCACAGTTTCTGCTTTGCATTGCCGTATCACTGGCAATCGGGCTTTTTCTCTCTTTCTTATATATGCACAAAAGCCACTACACAAAAAGTTTTGTTGTAACGCTTGCGCTGCTCCCGGCTGTCGTATGTGTTGTCATCATGATGGTTAACGGAAATGTCGGTGCAGGCGTTGCAGTGGCCGGTGCTTTCTCTCTTGTACGTTTCCGGTCCGTGCCGGGAAGCGCAAAAGAAATCGGAACCATTTTTCTTGCGATGGCAGCCGGACTGATCAGCGGCATGGGTTACCTCGGCTACGCGGTGCTTTTTTCCCTTGTGGTCGGAGCCGCAATGTTCCTTTTAAATACCAGCCGCTTCGGAATGGAAAAAGGCGAAAACGACAAAATTCTTCGCATTGTTATCCCGGAAGATTTAAATTATGGAGATATCTTCGAAGATCTTTTTGCCAAATATACTTCAAAACATGAACTTGTTTCTGTAAAAACAACAAATATGGGCAGTCTTTTCAAACTGCAATACCATATTACTTTCATCGATACTGCAAAAGAAAAAGAATTTATCGACGCGCTCCGTTGCCGCAACGGCAATCTGGAGATCAGCGTCACACGACAGGAGGCGAGTGCTTATGAGTTATAACAATACGAAATTAGTAGCCGGATTATTAGGATATGCCCTGCTGGCCTGCAGCATCAGCGGATGCTCGTTCGACAGCTTTTCAAAGACTACCACAGAAACTTCCTCGGAAAATTCCTCTTCTGCTACCGAGATTACTTACCTCGATGCAGACGATATGTTCACCGACCGTGACAAAGAGGTTGGCTATGATGAAGATACGGCAACTGCCATCACACTGTCCGATGATGCAAGCAGCTGTGATTCTTCTTCCGTTACAATTTCAGACAATACTATTACCATCACGGACGAAGGTACCTACCTTCTCACCGGAAGCCTCAGTGACGGCCAGGTCATCGTCGATGCGGATGATAAGAAAGTACAGCTTGTCTTTGACTCCGTAAATATCAACTGTGATACAAGCGCCGCATTGCATGTCAAAGCGGCCGACAAAGTTTTCGTCACACTTGCATCCGATTCCGAAAACACCTTAAGCAATACCAGCGACTTTGTTGCCATTGATGACAATAACATCGATGCCGTTATTTTCTCCAAAGACGATCTGACACTCAACGGCTCCGGAACCCTTACTGTCACCGCAAAATACGGACATGGCATTGTTTCCAAAGATGATCTTGTCATTACAAGCGGCACATATCAGATTACGGCTGCCAAACATGCATTATCCGGCAAAGACAGTGTGCGCATTGCAGAAGGTGTACTGACCCTGGACGCCGGAACCGATGGCATCCACAGTGAAAATACCGACGATGATACAAAAGGCTTTATCTACATTGCGAATGGCGATATTTCCATCACCGCCGATTCCGACGGTTTCGATGCCGAAGAAACGTTGCAGGTGGATGGCGGCAATATCGAAGTCGCCGCCGGAGATGATGGTCTCCATGCCGACGGTGATCTCATTATCACAGATGGAACCATTAACGTAACCAAAAGCTATGAGGGACTGGAAGGTATGACGGTAACAATTGAAGATGGGGATATTTCTGTAGTATCTTCCGACGATGGAATCAATGCCGCCGGAGATGGAACTTCCGGGGATTCCTCTTCTGATACCAAAGATTCCAGTGCTGACAACAACTCTGGTGATACGAATGCTAACGACTCCAATACTAAAGGCTCCAATTCCAATAAGAAAGATGATTTTACTCCACCTTCCGGTGAGGATAAAAAGACACCCCCGAACGGAGACTCCGCACAGGGTGACACTCCTCCGGAAAAACCGGATGGCTCTGATTCTACCGAAGACCGGCCTGAACCACCTAACGGATTCGATAAAAATGATAACTCTTCAGCGGATAGTAACTCAGATAGTAATTCCGACAGTAATTCCAACGGCAGATCTGCGGGTTTGCTGG
>URYB01000052.1 GCA_900552085.1 uncultured Lachnobacterium sp. | reverse complement strand
GAATTCCGCATAAAATTCCTGTCATACTACACAAATGAAATGGAAGTTCATATAAGAAATCCTCCCCGATAACTGCAATATAAATCGCCCGGAGAATCATCCAGCCAACCAGTGACAAAGCGATTATTTTCTCGACTTTTCGCTTTTTTTGATCCTCTGCTTTCCGATACATGTATATAGCAACTGCTGTAACAACCAGACAGAACAAAAGACACAGAATATGCCACATTCCAAACAATTTGAATCCAATGCCATCCGGTATTTGGGTTTCATATGTAAAAAAATATTTCAAAGATGACAATTTCATGACTTCATTCACACTCCAGACCTTTTGATGATATATAGTTTATCCTTTTTTCAGATTTCTAAAACAAGAACCCCGGAATAAATTCCAGGGTTCTAATCATATAACTATGTTATTTCATTACAATATTTACAAGTCTTCCCGGAACATAAATCTCTTTCACAATATTTCCGGTCAGCTTGTCAGCGATTGCTTCTTTTGCTTTCGCAATAACTTCATCCTTCGGATCATCCTTCTGGATTCCAAGTGTTCCTTTTACTTTTCCGTTGATCTGTACTGCGATTTCTACAGAAGACTCAACGGTCTTTGCTTCATCATATTCCGGCCATGTCTGCTGGTATACTCTGCCCTCGCAGCCAATTGCCTGCCACATTTCCTCTGTGATATGAGGTGCAACCGGATTGAGCAGGATAATCAGAGTCTTAAGTTCGCCCTTTGTGATAGATCCCTTCTTGTAGAAATCATTCAGGATTGCCATCATTGCAGCGATTGCAGTATTGTACTTCAGATTCTCGAAATCATTGGAGACCTTCTTGATTGTCTGATGCATCTTTGTCTCAAGATCCTTTGAGTATCCTTCTTCTTCTGTCATAAGATCCTGTAACTTCCATACACGATCGAGGAATCTGCGGCATCCCTTTACTCCATCCTCAGACCAGGAAGCAGCCAGATCAAATGCACCAATGAACATCTCATACGTACGAAGTGTATCTGCACCGTATTCGTTTACGATGTCATCCGGATTGACAACATTTCCTCTGGACTTGGACATCTTCTCACCGTTTTCACCAAGGATCATACCGTGTGATGTTCTCTTCTGGTATGGTTCCGGAGTTGGAACAACACCCTGATCATATAAGAATTTATGCCAGAAACGAGAATACAGTAAGTGAAGGGTTGTATGCTCCATTCCACCATTGTACCAGTCTACTGGAAGCCAGTATTTTAACGCCTCCGGACTTGCAAGTGCTTCGTCGTTCTTTGGATCTGTATATCTTAAGAAATACCAGGAAGATCCAGCCCACTGTGGCATGGTATCTGTCTCACGCTTTGCAGGACCACCACAGCATGGACATGTTGTATTTACCCAGTCTGTCATTGCTGCAAGCGGTGACTCACCGTTGTCTGTCGGCATGTAGCTGTCGACTTCCGGAAGCAGTAATGGAAGTTCGCTCTCATCAATCGGGACAAATCCACACTTGTCACAATGTACAATCGGGATTGGCTCGCCCCAGTAACGCTGACGTGAGAATACCCAGTCTCTTAATTTGTAATTTGTCTTTGCCTCACCGATGCCTTTCTCTTCCAGGAAGGAAATCATCTTCTCTTGGGCATCCTTAACTTCCAGTCCGTTTAAGAAATCAGAGTTAATAAGCACGCCGGTTGCAACGTCTGTAAATGCAGCTTCATTGACATCCACTTCTTCTCCGTTCTTTGCAACGACCTGAATAATTGGAAGATTGAATTTCTTTGCAAACTCCCAGTCTCTTTCATCATGTGCAGGAACGGCCATGATAGCACCGGTTCCATAGCTCATAAGTACATAATCTGATACCCAGATTGGAACTTCTTTACCGTTTACCGGATTGATTGCAGTCAGTCCGTCGATTGCAACACCAGTTTTATCCTTTGCAAGCTCTGCACGCTCGAAATCAGACTTTCTGGAAGCCTGCTCACGATATGCAAGAATCTCATCCCAGTTCTTAATCTGGTCTTTGTATTTGTCCAGATATGGATGTTCCGGAGATACAACCATATAAGTTACACCAAACAATGTATCACATCTTGTTGTATAAATGCGAAGCTTATCTTCCGTATCTTTGATCTGGAAATCAACTTCCGCACCGGTAGAACGTCCAATCCAGTTCTTCTGTGAAACCTTAACACGCTCGATATAATCAACGTCATTCAGACCTTCGATCAGCTTGTCTGCATACTCTGTGATCTTAAGCATCCACTCGCTTTTTACCTTGCGGACAACCGGAGCACCACAACGCTCACATACACCATTGACAACTTCCTCGTTTGCAAGACCAACCTTGCAGGAAGTACACCAGTTGATCGGCATCTCTTTCTTATAAGCAAGACCTGCTTTGAACAGCTTCAGGAAAATCCGCTGTGTCCATTTATAATAATTTGGATCGGTTGTGTTAATCTCACGATCCCAGTCAAAAGAATAACCAAGAGAATGTAACTGATTCTTGAAATGTTTTACATTGTTCTCTGTTACGATCTTTGGATGAATCTTATTCTTGATTGCGTAGTTTTCTGTTGGCAGACCAAATGCATCCCATCCCATTGGATAAAGTACATTGTATCCCTGCATTCTTCTCTTACGGGCAACGATATCCAATGCCGTATATGGTCTTGGATGTCCTACATGAAGTCCCTGTCCGGATGGATATGGGAACTCAACCAATGCATAATACTTTGGTTTTGAATAATCATTTGTTGCAGCAAAAGCCTTCTCATCATCCCAGACTTTCTGCCACTTTTTTTCCACGACTTTGTGGTTGTACACTTCTGACATATGTTCCTCCTTTAAATCAAAAAATCTTCGTCTCTATAATTTAAGAGACGAAGACTATTACTCCGTGGTACCACTCTGTTTCGTATCTGTTTATAAACAAACACGCACTCATAATCTTTTATCGAAGATTAACCGTCCAAACCTACACAACTTCCGCCGAAGTCTTCTGCCTGGCTGCTCCAAGGCGAGTTCAAATTCATAATTTACTGCCTCACACCGGCCGGCAGCTCTCTGAAAAAACACTGAATCCTACTATTCCTCTTCTTTGCATTGTCTATTCAGATTGAATCAAATAACAGATTTATTCTATCATAGTTCCGTTTTTTGTCAACTGATTTTCATAACAAACCGTAAAACCCATTCCATGTATTGAAATAAAAGCAAAAAAGGCTCCGGCAAAATGCCGAAGCCTTTTTATGTACGGATTAGTTGTTGATGAGCTTGTCGCTCTCGTTGTTCCAGCTGTAAAGCTTACGGATTTCAGCACCAACCTTCTCTGATGGATGCTCAGAAGCAAGCTTTCTCATAGCCTTGAAGTGAACTTGACGTCCTGCTGGAGACATATCCAGTAAGAACTCTTTTGCGAATGTACCATCCTGGATATCAGAAAGAACTTTCTTCATAGCCTTCTTTGTATCCTCAGTAACAATCTTAGGTCCTGTGATGTAATCACCATACTCAGCTGTGTTAGAGATAGAATATCTCATTCCTGCGAAACCTGACTGGTAGATTAAGTCTACGATCAGTTTCATCTCATGGATACACTCGAAGTATGCGTTTCTTGGATCATAACCAGCTTCGCAAAGTGTTTCGAAACCAGCTTGCATAAGTGCACAAACACCACCACAAAGAACTGCCTGCTCACCGAAGAGGTCAGTCTCTGTCTCTGTACGGAATGTTGTCTCAAGAACACCAGCTCTTGCTCCACCAATTCCTAATGCATATGCAAGTGCAAGGTCAAGAGCCTTACCTGTTGCATCCTGCTCTACAGCTACCAGACAAGGAGTTCCCTTGCCAGCCTGATACTCAGAACGTACTGTATGTCCTGGAGCCTTAGGTGCGATCATTGTAACATCTACATCCTTTGGTGGCTTGATGCATCCAAAATGGATATTGAAACCATGAGCGAACATTAACATGTTTCCTGGCTCAAGGTTTGGCTCGATATCTTTCTTGTACATATCTGCCTGTAACTCATCATTGATAAGGATCATGATGATATCAGCCTGCTTAGCTGCTTCAGCTGCTACATATACTTTAAATCCCTGCTCTTCAGCTCTCTTCCAGGACTTGCTGCCCTCATAGAGACCGATAATGACATTGCATCCGCTCTCCTTTAAGTTTAATGCATGTGCATGTCCCTGGCTACCATAGCCGATGATTGCGATTGTCTTTCCCTCCAGTAAAGAAAGGTTACAATCTTCCTGATAGAAAATTCTTGCTTCTGACATTTTATTGTCCTCCTAAATATATACTCTTATATAAAAATAATAAGTAGCTTAATCTAAAAACTTAACATCAGATGAACCTCTTGTTAAGCCTGTGATTCCAGTTCTTGCAAGTTCCAGAATCTCATATCCGTCAAGCAGATCCAAAAACGCATCCAGCTTGTCCTGATGACCGACTAATTCAATCACCATAGAATCATGTGTAACATCCACGATCTTTCCATGGAAAATTTCCGTCACATTCATGATTGGCTGACGCTGCGTATCTGTTGCACGAATCTTGACCAGAATCAATTCTCTTGTAACTGAGAACCCCGGTTCCAGCTTCTTGATATCCAGTACATCTTCCAGTTTCTCAAGCTGCTTCTCAATCTGATCCAGAATCAATTCGTCACCACTGGCAACAATTGTAATTCTTGTATATTTCGGATCTGCAGTAACTCCGGAAGAAAAACTGTCAATATTATATCCTCTGCGGCTGAACAAACCGGAAATACGGCTTGTAACACCAGGATTGTTTTCAACTAAAAGTGATAATGCCTGCTTTCTCATTTGAAAACCTACTTCTTTCTTTTTGTTTATTAGATAATAATACCATAATCAATATTTGTCAAGCACTATAATTATTATAACTTTAGGTTATATCGTGAATAACCCAAATCTATTTCCTGTGCTTTGACTTTTACTAAAATAAAGTGGAAAGAGCGATTGTTCCAAACACCAGTCCTATAACATAAACTACCAATGCTATACCGCTGCATACAATACCCGCGATTGCCATTCCTTTTCCACTGTTATTCTTATTCTGTAATGATACGATTCCGAATACCAGTCCTAATACGCCAACAATCGTTTTTAACCAGAAAGATGATACGCAGCACATCATCAGAATCGCAACAATTCCAAGTACCATAGACGCAATCGCAAATCCTGTCAATCCGCCATCCATATTCGACGGTTGCGGAGTTCCATATCCATACCCCTGGTTTTGATTTGGATATCCATTATTCTGATACTGCTGTCCATTGTATCCCTGATTCATATTTTGACCGAAATTCTGATAGTTGGCATTTTGTGTTGAACCACTATAAGATGGAGTCGGTTCTCCATACACCTGCTGTCCGGAAGCTGTGTTGTTCTGCTGCTGGTTGCCGGAAAAACCATTTTGCGTATGCACAGGTGTTCCGCAATATCCGCAGACATTGGCATTGTCATCGATCTGACTGCCACAATTCTTACAATACATATCTTCTATCCTCTCTGTAAATTCTCGTTTTCTCTCCGAAAACGGTCAATTGCCGGGAAGTTGTTTTGCGTGATATTTTCCGGAAGATTATCCAAATCAAAGAACCGAAGTTCAAGAACCTCATCTTCCTGCATACACAATTCTCCTGTGTATTTGTGGCATAGATAAATGCTCTCTGCCGCATAAATTTCATCACCATTCGGATATGTATAATGCATGCTCTCACCAGAAACATTCATATAATGAATCAATTCCTGACAGTGCAGTCCCGTCTCTTCTAATACCTCGCGTTTCGCACAGCTTTCAAAACTGTCACCAAGTTCAAGCGAACCGCCCGGATATCCCCACTGTCCATTGTCCTTTCTCTTCTGTAAAAGGATTTGATTCTCTTCATTAATAATAAGAACGCCTGCGCAGGTCATAATCAAAGGACGATGTCCGACTACCTTGCGCAAATCCATGATATATCCCATGTTTTACTTCCACCATTGCTCAATTTGTTATTCTGCCGAGTCGTTTTACCTGCTTTCGACATACAACATATTAATCGTATCATTCTGCCAATAAAAAGGCAAGGAAATTTGATGAAAAGATTTATATTTACAATCATGGCGTTTTGTCTCCAACTCAATATTCAACTTCGCACCAGCCTTCTGCAAAAATGAAATATTCTTTACACTCGTTGCAGCACACCTTATCCCATGCATGAAATGCTCTCATGCTCTCCTTTAAGGAACCATTGCAATATAGCAAACAACCATATAACGAAAATGCATATTTTAAATTCAAATCTTTTGTCACTCCATTGCATACGATGTTGTATGAAAGTTCAAAATGCTTTTTTATCTGTGAATCTACTTCTTCCAAATCTATTATTTTTCTAAATCTGTCTGCAAATGCTTTCCACGGATTGTCTTTTCTTTTTGAATATTCTTCCATAACATCTGTAACGTTTGCTATATCACAAGCTTTCTCTTCGCCTTCATATGGAACAATACAAGAATTATAAATTGAAAAATCATTCATATGTCCATTCGGACATTTAGCACAGGATGTTCCAATTATATCATCCTTGTATGCGGCTAATGTCATATATCCGAAGCGATGCTTTGCAAATGCAAACAAAGAAGCATACAAATATTGTGCGTCAAGATCATCCATTTTTTCTATCATACGAATCTGTTTTATGCATTCTTTTTCTGCATATTCTAAAGCCAGATCAAAAGCATTTAATATTTCACCATCAACAACATTTCTGTCATGCTCTTGCGTTGAAATCCAACACCCCAAATAGCTCCACAAATCTTTTGAAACAGAAAAATCTATATTTGCAGCAATTCGAATCAACTGTGGCGTTACAATATAAAAATCGTGATTACAGATTCCTTCTTGCCAAATGCAATCTTTTAAGTCTAAAAAAACATCCGATTCTGTATCAGGATTCTTTTCAAACAAATGAAGCAATTCAGCCACTTCCTTGTTATTTAATTTTTCAAAATACATGTTGGATAAGCAGTCCGTATCCATATTTCTTATCTCCTAGCAACTAAATAGTATTCCTGATTATAACATTACTTTTCCGATTTAATCATCAATACAAAATGAAAAACCATCAAGTTCTTCTGCGGCATCCTCGAATACATTTCTTAACTTTTCGGCGTATTCTCCCAAATAACGACAACTTGCCTTATAATTACTCCACTTTATGCAAACCGGCAATTCAATAAAACCAGTCAGGCAATCCCATAGTGCGTCTAAATTTTGCCCATAATAATCAGGTAATTCCAATTTTTCTTTCAATATCTTGTGTGTAATCGCAACATCTTTAAAAAGATTTCCATCTAATGATATATATTTCATTTTTTGCTTTCCTTTCTTCATCAGTTCTTCAAAAATTTTACTCTAATGTCAATTTCATGCCAATAGAAACAGACCTCCGGATTTCTCCAAAGGTCTACTTCGTTTATTATCGCCAGATTAAATTACTCTTCCTGTGCTGGATAAGCCATCAATTGATACCCACTTGCATCCGATTCCCACATTCTATACCGTATCCCATTCTTATCTTTAAACTTAGAATCATCTGTATTTTTCTTTTCCATAGAATGTATCATTTCATCTGCCTCATCTGCTGAAAGTGTTGGATCACATGACATAATAAACAATTCCAGCATAAACTTAATATCATCTTCACTATTCTGTGCTTTCTCTGAAGTATCAATCATTACTGCAACAGATTCTACCTCGCCCTCCTCTGACAAAAGAAATCCATAGTAATTTAATCCCTTTCTATCTCCAATAGAGATTTCGCACATCTGACCATTGGATAAATCTTCCATTTCCCCAAATGAAATATTTGCATCCTTGTGCTTTTGAAGTAATTTTTCTGAAATGTGAATAAACTCATCCGAACTGAAAGTGAATTTTCCGTCTTGAACTCTCGTTTTTTCAATCGTTCCGCAACCAATCAAACTAAGTACAATAAGAATTCCAACCAAACAAGTGCATAAAAATTTTTTCATATAACCAGACTCCCTTATTTTTTCTGCGCATATCCTATACGTCTATGCCATAATACACTTCTTCCCTTTTAAAAGTGTATTGAAAAAATGATAACACTCTATGTCTATGATGTCTACAACAAATTCATGTCTGCATTCTCATTTTATGTAGATATAGAAATTTTACACTTGTAAATTCCATCATTTCAAAAAGCAAAAAAGACCTCCGGATTTCTCCAGAGGCCCTCAAAATCATGTTCTTATTATATTTTATCTTAGAACTTACCAGCCTTGGCAGCTTCCTCAACAGATACAGCAACTGCTACTGTAGCACCAACCATTGGGTTGTTACCCATTCCGATAAGACCCATCATCTCAACGTGAGCTGGTACGGAAGAAGATCCTGCGAACTGTGCATCAGAGTGCATACGTCCCATAGTATCTGTCATACCATAAGAAGCAGGACCTGCAGCCATGTTATCTGGGTGAAGTGTACGTCCTGTACCACCGCCGGATGCTACTGAGAAGTACTTCTTACCCTGCTCGATACATTCTTTCTTGTATGTACCTGCAACTGGATGCTGGAAACGTGTTGGGTTTGTAGAGTTACCAGTGATGGAAACACCTACGTTCTCATGATGCATGATTGCAACACCTTCCTGAACATCGTCAGCACCGTAACATTTTACAGTTGCACGAAGTCCATCAGAGTATGCTTTCTCATATACAACATTAAGCTTTGCAGCCTTGTAATCATACTTTGTCTCTACGAATGTAAATCCGTTGATACGGGAAATAATCTGAGCTGCGTCTTTTCCAAGACCATTTAAGATAACGCGAAGTGGCTGCTTACGAACTTTGTTAGCCTTCTCTGCGATACCGATAGCACCTTCAGCAGCTGCGAATGACTCATGTCCAGCTAAGAAACAGAAGCACTCTGTCTCCTCCTCAAGGAGCATCTTTCCAAGGTTACCATGTCCAAGACCTACTTTACGGTGATCTGCTACAGATCCAGGAATACAGAATGCCTGAAGTCCCTCTCCGATTGCAGCAGCAGCGTCAGCGGCTCTCTTGCATCCTTTCTTGATTGCGATTGCAGCACCTACAGTGTAAGCCCAGCAAGCGTTCTCGAAACAAATTGGCTGAATCTTCTTAACCTGATCATATACGTCAAGTCCAGCGTCCTTTGTAATTTTCTCAGCTTCTTCGATAGAGCTGATACCATAGCTATTTAAAACAGCGTTAATCTGGTCAATTCTTCTTTCATATCCTTCAAATAATGATGCCATTATATCGTTCTCCTTTCCAATTATTCCTGACGTGGATCGATAATCTTAACTGCATCGTCCACACGGCCGTACTGACCCTTAGCTTTCTCCCAAGCTGTATTAGGATCATCACCCTTCTTAATGAAGTCAGTCATCTTTCCAAGAGAAACGAACTGGTAACCAATAACCTCGTTGTTCTCATCAAGAGCGATACCTGTAACATATCCCTCAGCCATCTCAAGGTAACGAACACCTTTCTCTTTTGTTGCGTACATTGTACCAACCTGAGAACGAAGTCCCTTTCCTAAATCTTCAAGACCAGCACCTACTGCAAGTCCGTCATCAGAGAATGCAGACTGTGTACGTCCGTATACGATCTGTAAGAAAAGCTCTCTCATAGCTGTGTTGATAGCGTCACAAACTAAGTCTGTATTTAAAGCTTCCAGAATTGTCTTACCCTGTAATACTTCTGCAGCCATAGCAGCTGAATGAGTCATACCAGAGCAACCGATAGTCTCAACGAGTGCTTCCTCGATGATACCGTTCTTTACATTAAGGGAAAGCTTGCAGGCACCCTGCTGTGGTGCACACCAGCCAACACCGTGTGTAAATCCTGAAATGTCCTCAATTTTCTTGGAATGAACCCATTTTCCTTCTTCTGGGATAGGAGCTGGCTCATGTTTTGCGCCCTTAGCAACAGGACACATGTTTTCAACTTCCTTTGTGTAAATCATTTTAAGACTCCTTTCGCATGTTAATTGTATATGATAAACTTTGTTACCATTTGACATACCGATAGTATTTTTGCATATTTTTTTTCATAAGTCTAGTACTTATTGGCACTTTTTTTCGTACATCCGCGTTTTTTCTGCATTTTCTTTTTCTATTTTGCATCCTTTTTCACAACATGCTGTGCATCTTTAAAAATATGCCCTGCCGGAATTACCCCGCGCACAGATGAAAGCGGATAGACATTGCAGTTTCTTCCAATTACAGTTCCCGGGTTCAATACAGAATTACATCCAACCTCTACATAATCTCCAAGCATCGCGCCAAACTTCTTAAGTCCAGTTTCAATTTGTTCTCCAGAATCACGATTATCCTTGACAACGACCAGAGTTTTGTCAGATTTCACATTGGAAGTGATAGATCCTGCTCCCATATGCGATTTATAGCCAAGAATAGAATCTCCAACATAATTGTAATGTGGCACCTGTACGGAATTAAAAATAATATCATTCTTAATTTCCGTTGAATTTCCTACTACCGAGCCTTTTCCAACGATAGCACTTCCTCGGATAAAAGCACAATGGCGGATTTCTGCCTCTTCATCAATGATCAGCGGTCCGTTCAGGCATGCGGTTTCTGCAACTGTTGCATTCTTTGCCACCCAGATATTTTCTCCAAGTTTCTCGTATACTTCCGGGTCAAGTGTCGGTCCAAGTTTTTTAATAAAATCACTGATTCCTTTTAACGCCTCCCATGGATAGGTAAACTGGGCAAGATACTCTCCCGCGATTGTCTGTGACAGATCATACATGTTTGCTATTTTTGCGTTTTCCATTTTTACACTCCTTAAATTATACTTCTATTTATTTTCTGCAACATCAGTTGGAATCTGTTCATTCAAATTCTGCTTTTTCTGTTCCGGTTCCTGTTTTTCTTCTTCGCCCGGATTATCAAAATCGAATGTAATCTGCTCATTTTCATATTTCAGACAGGTGTCAAAAACATTTCCCGCCTTGGATGTAAAACCAGTCACCTTCTTCTTTGTTTTCCCGGTTGTCAGAAGTTCATTCATGATTTCTTCTGAAAGTTCCACTTTTGCGACCGTATGCCATATTTTGAATCCACAGCCGCACTCATAGCGCCACTGACTTTTCATCAGCATTTTGCCGCACCGCGGACATCTCACTTTCGTTTCTACCGGTTTTGGTTTCTCCGGGAAGTCAAATGTAATATCGCCTTCCTCAGTCAGCTTTAACGGTGCATCAAATTTCATGCCTGTTTTTGCAACAAAGCCTTCAATCACATCCGTTTTCTTTTTTGTTAAAAGTTCTTTTAACTGTGACTCTTTTATCTTTACACTGGCGATCTTTCCAACAATGAAGTTACAACTTTGCAGATCGTCTTTCTTATTGTTTTCACACACAAAGCCAAATGGTGCGACAACAATCGCTCCTCCGCACTTCGGACAGACAACATCCTTGACTTTTTTGGCTTCTACATTGTCAAAATCAAATTTCAGTCCAATAACTTTTCCCGCCTCATCTTTGTTCAAAGCGACTCTGGCATCAAACCGTTTTCCGGTTTTGGACTTAAAGCCACGGATTGTCTCTGTGACACCTTTCGTCAGTAGCTGACGTACCTGCGCTTCTGTAAAAGATTTGTCTGCCATTTTTCCAATGGAAAAACGGCAACTCGTCTCATCTTTTGGATCATAATTGGCACAGCCATATCCAAAAGAAGTTGCGACAATCTCTCCGCCACACAATGGGCACTTGACATCCCTGACTTTCTTCTGTTCAACATGTTCAAAGTCAAACTGTATCCCTGTTTTTCCCGCCTCATCCTTTTCTAACACAAGACAGGCATCAAATTTTTTACCGGATTTTGATTTAAATCCGCGAATCGTATCTGTCTTTCCGGTCGTAAGTAATTGTTTTACAGCATTTGCAGGAAGTGTCTTTCCCGCAATCGTTCCAATGGAAAAACGACAGCTCTTCTCGTCATCCGGCCGATAATTCATACATCCATATCCAAAAGCGGTCTTTTTGATCTGTCCGCCGCAAACCGGGCATACCACTTCCGGAAGAATCTCTGGT